>JAFQVC010000060.1 GCA_017408205.1 Clostridia bacterium
AACCTGTTTTCTTGTTTTGTCTTTACGCTCAAATTTAACTTTACCGTCAACTAATGCGTATAATGTATCATCACTACCCTTGCCAACATTTAGTCCGGGATGGATTTTTGTTCCTCTTTGGCGAACAAGGATATTACCGGCTAAAACATACTGTCCGTCGCCTTTTTTAGCACCCAAACGTTTTGACTCTGAATCTCTGCCGTTTTTGGTACTACCAACACCTTTCTTATGTGCCATTAGAATTCACCTCTCTAAATATAGATTTCAAATAAATTAACCGTTGATTTTTGTAATTTCAACTTTAGTATAGGCCTGTCTGTGACCTTGTTTTTTGTGATAACCTTTTTTGGGTTTCATTTTGTAAACTACAACTTTTTTTGCTTTGCCGTTTTTAACAGCGGTAGCAGAAACAGTTGCACCGTCAACTACGGGAGCACCAACTTTAACGTCAGCACCTTCGCCTACAACTAAAACTTTGTCAAATGTAATAGCAGCACCGGCTTCAACGTCTAATTTTTCAATGTAGATAACGTCGCCTTCGTTTACTTTATACTGCTTTCCACCTGTTTCGATTACTGCGTACACCAAAACGCACCTCCTTTAATCAAAAACTCGCTGATGGGGTATATACCTTTGTATATTTTCCAACCCTTTACATGCGGATACTCAAGTATAATAACATACAATTGTTGGTTTGTCAAGCAATTTTAACATATTTTTATAAAATTCATATACTGTCTTTGAAGGAGTGATTTATGTGCATTATTTCGTTAATTCCAACAGTCATCTCGGATTTGTAAGTTACATTGACAGTAATTTGCCTAAAGACAGAATTCTTTTAAACAGTTACCCCACTCCCGCTGTGGAAAGCATTGTAAAATCTATAATTGCCAGAGCAGAGGAAATTGATACAGATATTGAAATTATACATAATTGTCTGAACAACTCGTTAGAAGGTGTTGTGTTGCCACGCCTTCAAATCGGTATAATTAACATTCCTGTTTATTTCGAGAAAAATTATTGTATCGATTATCTTGAAAACGAAAAAAACCTTGTTGATTGTAAAATTGCCCTTGAAAAAGCATACGGGCATTTAAAAGAGGCAATAATAGTTCACGACGAGTGGGAAAAAGTATATATTGAAAACACGGATTTTAATATACTTGATAATATTGCAGAGGAAGTGTGTATGTCGGTTGTACCAACAACTCATCTTAATAAAACATCAATAATTAAAGACAGATTTTTTGGAGCAACAACAATTAATGGTGCATTTGATTACTGCGGAGAAATAATTAACAAAATCAATAACAGATATTTTATAAAAGGAAGACCAGGAAGCGGTAAATCAACTATGCTTAAAAAAATAATCGAATGTGCAAAAAATACTGGTACCGATATTGATGTTTACCACTGTGCCTTTGACCCAAATAGTATAGATATGGTTGTGTTAAAAGATTTTGATACTGTAATTTTTGACAGCACCTCACCTCATGAATACTTTCCCGACAGAGATAGTGACAAAGTAATTGACATATATAAAAGGGCAATAAAAGACGGTACCGACGAAAAATATCAGAATCAACTGATTAATATTGTTTCAAAGTACCGTTCAGATATTGCCATCGCAGTTAAATATTTAAATGATGCAAACGAAAACTGTGATTTGCTTAACAAAAAATACATGGAACGTCTTGACTACAAAGAGTTTGAAAAAATCAAGTCAGTTATTGTTGACAAGTGTTTTTGTAATTCTCGTATGCTTTGACAGCCATAGCGTCGCACCTTTCATTTTCGGGATGCCCTTGATGGCCTTTAATCCACACATAAGTCATATTATGATAACTTGTAAGTTTTAAAAGACGTTCCCAAAGGTCAGGGTTTAGTGCCTTGCCCTTTGATTTCTTTTTCCAGTTGTTTTGTTGCCAACTGATTGCCCACCCTTTTTCCAAAGCGTCGATAACGTATTTTGAGTCACTTGTCAATATAACATTACAAGGTTCTTTTAGTGCCTCAAGCCCTACAATAACTGCAGTAAGTTCCATTCTGTTGTTTGTAGTATCCGGCTCAAAGCCCGAAAACTCCTTTTCAACACCGTTATATCTTAATATTGTACCGTATCCGCCAGGCCCCGGATTGCCGCTGCAGGCACCGTCAGCAAATAATTCTACTGTTTTCATATAATCACCGCTTATATTGTATCATAATTGTAAATTTTTTGCAATATTTAGTTAAACAGTCTTTACATCAGAGCATATTTTTGATAAAATATTAAAAAAATACATAAGGAGAAGAGTTATGCCAAAATATAAGAGAGTAATGTTAAAAATAAGCGGCGAAGCATTAGCAGGAGAAAAGGGCTTTGGTCTTGATGAAGATACAATCGGTGCAATTTCTGACCAGATAAAAAAATGCGTAGATTTAGGCGTTCAGGTTACTATTGTTTGCGGCGGCGGTAACTTCTGGAGAGGAAGAACAGGCAAAAATATGGACAGAACAAGAGCAGACCATATGGGTATGCTTGCAACTGTAATTAATGCTCTTGCCCTTCAGGACGCACTTGAACAAAGAAATGTGCCGACACGTGTACAGACTGCAATCAGTATGCAGCAAATGGCAGAGCCGTATATAAGAAACAGAGCAATAAGACACCTTGAAAAAGGCAGAGTAGTTATATTTGGTTGCGGCAGCGGTAACCCGTATTTTTCAACAGATACTGCGGCGGCACTAAGAGCAGCGGAAATTGATGCAGACGTTATTTTACTTGCTAAAAAAGTTGACGGTGTTTATAACAAAGACCCCAACGTTGAAGCCGATGCGGTTAAATTTGATGCACTTACTTATCTTGACGTGCTAAACAAAGGTCTTGGAGTTATGGACTCAACAGCAACCTCTCTTTGTATGGATAATGATATCCCGATTTTGGTATTCGGACTTGATAAACCAGAAAATATTATTAAAGCGGTTAACGGTGAACAGATAGGAACCATCGTTAAATAAGGAGGCAAATATGCGTTGTGTATTTTGCGGAAACGATGACAGTAAAGTAATTGACTCTCGTGCTAACGAGGACAATACAATCATTAAAAGAAGAAGAGAATGTCTTAATTGCGGAAAGCGTTTTACAACTTACGAAAGAATTGAAAGCCCCATTGTTGTTGTAAAAAAAGACGGTACAAGACAGCATTTTGACAAAGACAAATTGTTAAACGGTCTTGTAAGGGCTTGTGAAAAGAGACCTGTTTCTTTGTTTCAACTTGAAGAAATTGTTGACAGCGTTGAAGTTGAAACTTATAAACTTGGCAAACGTGAAATTGCTACTTCTGAAATTGGCGAGATTGTTATGTCAAAACTAAAGGAAGTTGATGATGTTGCTTATGTAAGATTCGCTTCTGTTTACAGACAGTTTAAAGACGTTGGTACTTTTATGGACGAGTTAAAGAAGATTATTAAGGAGAAGTAATGAGATTTATTGACAGGGTAAGGTTTTTTACGCAGGAAAAAATCAATAAAAAAGAAAAACTTGCACTTGTTGTTTATCTGGTAATTGGTATTTTAATTGTTTTTTCTCTGATACGTCAGGCGGTAAATAAAAATTATTTTAATGTACTGTTGTGTGCATTCTCTCTTGTACTGATAACTCTGCCTTTGTTTATCGAATCTAAAACAAGAATAGAATTTCCTCAAACCCTTGAAATAATAACTATATGTTTTGTTTTTGCGGCAGAAATATTAGGTGAAATAAGTAATTTTTATTTTCACATTCCTGTGTGGGACAGTATTCTGCACATAATAACAGGTTGTCTTTCGGCGGCTGTTGGCTTTGGTGCAATTGACCTAATCAACACGCACGCTAAAAGAATTACTATGACGCCTTTTTTCGTAGTTGCCGTTGCTTTTTGCTTTTCAATGACCATTGCAGTTTTCTGGGAATTTTTTGAATTCGGTGTTGATTCGGTTTTAAGGACTGATATGCAAAAGGATACTTATGTTTCCGGTTTTGCAACAGTTACCTTTGATGAAACCTGTTCAAATGTTTCTGTTCCTGTTGACGACGTCGGAAAAACATTTATTGTGGATTCGTCAGGTAAGGAAATAGTTTCTTTTGACGGTTATCTTGACATAGGTCTTATTGATACAATGAAAGACATGTTTGTCAATATGATTGGCGCAGTGGTGTTTTCAGTTTATGCCTACCTGTATTCGCGGAAGAAAAGCAAATATAAATTTATTGAAAATATTATAATTAAAGAAAAAGAACTTTAGGTTTACCACCTAAAGTTCTTTTTCTTTGACTAAAATGTCTGATAGTTTTGTTATTGTTCCTGCACCTATTGTTATAACAATATCGTCTTTTTTAACGTTTGCTTTTAAAAAATTTGCTATGTCGTCAAATTCTTCAATATAAAGTGCACCGCTTATTTTATCTGCTAAATCTTTCCCTGATATGCCGACTGTATTTCTTTCACGTGCGGCGTAAATCTTATTTATAATTACGTTATCGCCTTTTGAAAGTACTTTCGCAAAATCGTTAAGAAGAGCGTAAGTTCGTGTGTATGTGTGTGGCTGAAATATGCACCACATTTTTCCCGTTGTAATTTTTTCTGCTGTAGCAATAGTGGTTATAATTTCTTTCGGGTGGTGTGCATAGTCGTCATACACGGGTGCGTCATTAAGATATCCTTTAAGCTCAAATCTTCTTTTTGCACCGACAAATTCACTTAAACCCTGTGAAATAGTTTCGCTGCTTATTCCGAAGTAATTTGCACAGGCAAATACTGCTAATGCGTTATATATGTTATGGATACCGGGAACATTCAGTGTGACCTTGGTAACAAATTCCTTGTTGTTATATACGTCAAACTTGCCGCATCCAAAATCGTTGTAACTGATATTTTTTGCTTTCCACTGTCCTTTTTTGCCATATTTTATAATTTTACACTTTACACCTTTTAAGCATTTCATGGTGTTTTTGTCGTCAGCATTTACTACCGCAAAACCGTCATCAGGAATTAGTTTTAAAAACTTGTTAAAAGACTGTCTTATTTGTTTTATCCCTTTGAAATAATCAAGGTGGTCCTTGTCAACGTTTGTAATAATTGCGCCCTTGGGATTAAACTTTAAGAAACTGTCAACGTATTCGCAACCTTCAAAAATAAGATGGTTTTTACTGCCTATTTTATAATTAGAGCCAATTTGCGGAAATTCGCCGCCCACCAATATTGTAGGGTCTAACTGTGCTTTTAAAAATACAGTTGAAAGCATAGAAGTTGTAGTGGTTTTCCCGTGTGTACCGCTAACTGAAATGGGACATTTATAACTAAGCATCAGTTTGCCTAAAAAGTCGGCACGTTCCATTGTTTCAATACCTTTTTCCTGAGCACATACAAGTTCGGGATTATCGTTTGAAATTGCCGCAGTATATACAACTAAAGACGGATTTTCAATATTGTCCGCACTGTGACCTATTGTAATTTTTGCACCGCACTTTTCTAAATTATCAGTTATATCAGTTTTTGTTGCATCAGATCCTGATACAGTTACACCGTTATTTAATAGAATATGGGCAAGTGCACTCATACTTACACCGCCTATTCCAATAAAATGCACTGTTTTATGTAGCATAATATCTGCCAATTATAACATCTCCTTAATGTATTTAGTAACCTCATCGTAATCTGGTATTGATTTACTTGCACCCGGTCTGCTTACGGTAATGGAAGAGGCATAGGTTGCAAAATCAACTGCTTCGTTAATATTTTTGCCCTGAGCCAATGAATTTATTACTGCGGCAACAAATGTGTCTCCTGCAGCCGTTGTATCTACTACATTTGATTTTACTACATCTCTTGACTTTATATGGTCGCCGTCGTTGTAAACACAGCCATTGCTTCCGAGGGTAATAATAACGGTCTTAACACCCATATCAACTATTTCTTTTATTGCCTGCTTGTAATCAGTTACTTCTCTTCCAAGCATTGTCATACATTCTGTTTCGTTAGGCGTAATAATATCGGTGTATTTTAAAAGTTCGCGGGGAAATTCGCACATCGGTGCAGGGTTGATTATTACTGTTTTACCAAGTGATTTTGCAAGTCTTGCACCGTGCATTACAGTACGAATGGGTATTTCAAACTGGAAAAGGCAGTAATCCGCCCACTTAAACAGTTCAATATTCTGGTCGATAAGTTGTTCTGTAACAAGACTGTTTGCACCGCCGTCTAAAATTATTGAGTTGTCACCATTTGAAACGGTTATAACCGCAACACCGGTATTACATTCGCAAACTTTGACACCTGAAATGTCAACACCGTATGACCGGCAATGGTTTATAAGCATTTCACCGTTTGCGTCGTTTCCAACACATCCGAGCATTTTAACGTTGCTGCCTAATTTGGATACGGCAATTGCCTGATTTGCACCTTTTCCGCCACAGTTGATTTCAAATTTTTCACCTTTTATTGTTTCACCGGGTTTTGGTATTTTGTTTGTGTATATAACAAGGTCGGCGTTAAGACTACCTATAACCAATACGTTTTTCACATTATCACCTCGAATAACAGAACAGTCAATATTGAAGTAATGGCAACGGTCAACAGTCCTTTTTTCTTGTAGGAAAGAAATATTGCCACTACAGAGCCGGCAATTCCTGTAGCAATCTTTCCTGTGGAATAGATAATTGCAGGGAAAATCATTGCTGATAATACACCATAAGGCATATATATAAGCATAGATTTAATAAAATTGTTTTTGATTTTTGATTTGATTAATGCAATGGGTAAAAATCGTGGCATATAAGTTGCCAGCGATATAGTTATTATTGCAATTATAAGGTAATTATTATTCATCGTCTGCCTCCCTTACAGGAAATTTAATGGCAGATATCACAGATGCACCAAGTCCGCAGATTATTATTACCCAGCCCGACGACAATCTGTTAAGATATGGGGTGTAGTAAAAAGCAATACTTAATACTGCTGACAGAATAATGGTAAAAGTAATCGGATTTGATTCAATTGCGGGGGGAATTATGATTGCAAGAAACATTGCATAAAGGGAAATTCCAAATGCCGAAGATAAAACTTCAGGGACAATACTTCCGGCAAAAGTACCGATAACCGTACCGGTTGTCCACCCGAAAAATGCACACAAAATAAGCCCCGACATATACTTGAAATTAAGAGACAGTTTTTTACCTGTTGCTACTGCAAACACTTCGTCTGTATTTCCAAAAGCAATAATACATTTCTGCCACCATTTTAAATCCGGCGGTATTAATTGCGAAAGAGATACGGACATAAGAAAATACCGTGCATTAATTACAAGTATTGCACAGAAAATTTCAATATATGATGCTGTTGCCTTTAACAGGTCCAATGCAGCAAATTGTCCCGTTCCGGACAAGCTTGTAACAGAAATTAACGGTGGTGCCCAAAGGGGGAGTCCGTTTTGTACAGCAAGCACACCAAAGGCGATGGCTACTGAAATGTACCCCAGACAAATGGGCAACGCATCTATAATTCCGTCTTTAAAAGACAGATGTTTGTTCAAACCAACACTTCCAAATAAGTAATATATGTTATATTATAACATATTTTACTTTTTTTTCAACAGTAATTTCTGATGACGGAAATTTTTATACGGTTTTGTTATGCTTTTGCTTAAATTTACTGTAAAAATCAATGGTTTTTTTGCGGTATCTATAATTATGTATGAAATCTTTAACAACAGTTTGCTGATTGTCTTGAAATATATTATTGCGCCCAAAACACAAGCAAAAAGCATAAACCACCGTACTGTTCCGTAATTGAACTTTATTGCAAATAAAATGAAAATTAAAATAGATAATATACAATAAATGAAATCTTCAAATGCAGTAATTATAACACCGTGTTTTATAATTTTTCTGATTATTCTGAACAAATCAAATAATATTCCTAAAGTCCCGCCGCATAGGAGAAACTGAATAAACAGCATTGTCTGTCCTGACATCGTAATTGTCATAATTACACCTACTTGAATATTTTAGACCACATACTGCCTTTTGTTTTGCCTGAATATTTATCGTCAAATTCGCAGTTTGTGAAGTAGCCCTCTATAATAACTTCGCCTGTTTCGACATTTAATTTGTTAATGTGAAAATCGCTGCCTTTTATTACCAGAGTTCCCTCTTCGGTAACAAGGACAATGTTTTCTTCGTCGAAACTGTCAACATCTGTTACAGCAGAAATACTTAGTTTTTTTCTGCCTTCAATTATAATGTTACATTGTTTGTTTTCCATAAATATCACCTCATAAATTTATATTTAAAAATTCGTGGTAATATTCATAAAATAAAATAACGGCGAACCAAAATGGTCGCCGTGACGTGGCGCGCTCGATAGGAGTCGAACCTACCACACCAGCAGTCGGAGTGCTGTGCTCTATCCACTGAGCTACGAACGCGTACATACAGTATATCATTTTTAAACCATTTTTGTCAATTGTGTATTATTTGTTGAATATTGTTTATTTTTGTGTTATAATAGATAAGATTGGAGAGACAGAATATGGATAAAAATATTTTAGGTTTTGAAAAACCATCTCTATTGTTAAGAAAGTTTGCAATACCAAGTATTGTAGCAATGCTTGTAAGTTCTTTATACAACATAGTTGACCAGATATTTATAGGACAAGGTGTCGGTTATTTAGGCAACGCTGCCACCAACGTTGCCTTTCCTCTGACTACAATTTGCCTTGCTATATCCCTTTTAATCGGCGTAGGAAGTGCATCTGGCTTTTCTTTGGAACTTGGTGCAGGAAATAAGGAAAAGGCGGCATCCTATGTTAAAAATGCCTTGGGCATGGCTTGTGTTCTTGGTGTATTGTACCTTGTTCTTATATGTCTTTTTTTAAAACCGATGTTGAAGGTTTTCGGTGCTACTAAAGACATTATGGATTATGCAGTTGCATACACGAAAATTACGGCGGTTGGTATGCCTTTTTTGATTTTGACAAATGTTATGAGTAATTTAATCCGTGCTGACGGAAGCCCCAAATACTCAATGATGTGTATGATTATTGGTGCGGTTATAAATACAATACTTGACCCGTTGTTTATATTTGTTTTCAAAATGGGTATGGTAGGTGCCGCGTGGGCAACAGTTATAGGACAGATAGTTTCCTTTTTCGCAGCAATAAATTATGTTAAATACTTTAAAAGCATTGAGATTCATGGCAAACCATTTGAGTTACACATAAAAAAATGGTTAAAGATTGCTTCACTTGGAATGAGCAACAGTTTAAATCAGGTGGCAATTACTTTGGTACAAATAATTTTAAATAATTCTTTAACCTATTATGGTGCGTTGTCGGTTTACGGAAGTGAAATTCCTCTGGCGGGGTGCGGAATTGTTATGAAAGTCAATTCTATACTGATTTCTGTATTCGTTGGTCTTGCGCAGGGTTCTCAGCCGATAATTGGCTTTAATTATGGTGCAAAA
>JAFQVC010000061.1 GCA_017408205.1 Clostridia bacterium
AAGGTTCAAGAATTAAAATAAGAGAGGAAGACCATTTAAAATGGAACATACACAGCAGCATATAACAGAAACTCTGGAAAAAAACTATATGCCTTATGCTATGAGCGTTATAATTTCAAGAGCAATTCCCGAAATTGACGGACTAAAACCCTCCCACAGAAAACTTTTATACACTATGTATAAAATGGGACTGTTAAACGGAAACCGTACAAAGTCTGCCAATGTTGTGGGACAAACTATGAAACTAAATCCTCACGGCGATGCTGCTATATATGAAACAATGGTACGTCTTACAGAGGGAAACAGTGCACTTTTGCACCCTTACGTTGACAGTAAAGGTAACTTCGGTAAGCAGTATTCAAGGGATATGGCATACGCTGCCGCCCGTTATACTGAGGTTAAACTTGCGTCAATCTGTAAAGAGATTTTTGAAGATATAGACAAAGACACCGTTGATTTTGTTGATAATTACGACGGTACTATGCAGGAGCCCGTACTTCTGCCCGTAAAATACCCTGCGGTTTTAACAAATTCAAACCAGGGTATTGCGGTAGGTATGGCTTCCAATATATGCAGTTTTAATTTAAAGGAAGTTTGCCTTGCAACTGTTCATTATCTTAAAAATCCCAAATGCGATATTGCAAAATACCTTCTGGCACCTGATTTTTCAACAGGGGGCGAAATTCTTTATGATGAACAGGAAATGCGTCAGATTTACGAAACGGGTAAAGGAAGCATAAAGGTAAGAGCAAAATACAATTACGACAAAAAGAATAATTGTATTGAAATTACAGAAATTCCTTACACCACCACAATAGAAGCAATAATTGATAAAATTATCGAACTTATAAAGGCAAATAAATTAAAAGAAGTGTCTGATGTTCGTGATGAAACAGATTTAAGCGGTCTTAAAATCACTATTGATTTAAAACGCGGTACAGACCCCGAAAAAGTAATGGCTAAACTTTATAAAACCACCTCTTTAATGGACTCCTTCGGTTGTAACTTTAATATGCTTATTAACAGTTCACCTATGGTACTGGGAGTAAAGGCAATATTAGAAGAGTGGAGTAAATTCCGTATAGAATGTATAAAGCGTAAAACTGCTTTTGATATTAATAAAAAATCGGAACGCCTGCATCTTTTAGAGGGCCTTGAAAAGATACTTTTAGACATTGACAAAGCCATAAAAATTATAAGGGAAACAGAGTTTGAGGCAGACGTTTTGCCTAATTTGATGGACGGCTTTAATATCGACAAAGTTCAGGCGGAGTTTATTGCAGAAATTAAGTTAAGAAACCTAAACCGCGAGTATATTTTAAAACGTACTCAGGATATAGACCAACTTATTGACGAAATTGCAATGTTAAAAGCAATTTATAATTCCGAAGAAAAGGTAAAAGAAATAATTATTGAGGAATTAAAAGAAATAAGTAAAAAATACGGAAAAGAAAGAAAGTCACAACTTGTAACTGCAGAGGAAGTGGTGGAATACCAGCCGAAAGAAGAAATAGAAGACTATCACGTAACGGTATTTGCCACAAAAGAGGGATATTTAAAGAAAATCACCCCTGCATCTTTAAGAGCATCAAATGTTCATAAGTTAAAAGAGGGGGACGAAATCAATCTCGAGGTTGAAACATCAAATCTTGCAGAAATTATTGCTTTTACAAATATGCAGAATGCCTATAAAATAAAGGCACACGAAATTGCAGACACAAAGGCAAGTTCTTTAGGTGAGTACCTGCCCTCTCTTCTGAAAATGGAAGAGGGAGAACTTGTGGTAGGTGTTTCCGTTACAACAGATTTCAAAGAACAGATTCTTTTCTGCTACGAAAACGGCAAAATGACAAAAGTTCCTCTTTCAAAATATGAAACCAAGCAAAACAGAAAGAAACTTACAAATGCACTTTCCGATGTTGCTCCCGTCGTTGCGGTAATTACTTTAAAGGAAGAAACGGACCTTGTTGCAATGTCCTCTATAGGGAAGGTAATTGCATTTAATTCTTCCCTTGTGTCGTTAAAATCAACAAGGGATTCACAGGGCGTAACAGTTATGACACTTAAAAAAGGTGCAACCTTGTCCCGCGTTACAACTGCAGAGCAGTTTGGCGTTGAAGACGCAAAATATTATAGAATAAGAAAAATCCCGTCAGCGGGATGATTTGTTAAGGAAGAACAAACTTCACTGTTTTAATTTAGTCTCTGTATTAGATAAGTATTGGTATGCATAAATGACCTTTTTATGAATTCATAATAGAAAATGAGAGGGAGCAAGGTGTATTTCAACCTTGCTCCTTTTAGAATATATGTGCTGTTTAGTTCAACAATTTGGAATTTGTCAGTTTTTCTTTATTAATAATTTAATACCAAATCCAATTATTACTATACCAACTATTACATTTAAAATCTTAGATAGTATATCTGGTATAAAAT
>JAFQVC010000062.1 GCA_017408205.1 Clostridia bacterium
AAAGAAGCAAAACCCGATATAATTTTAGTTCACGGAGATACTACCACCTCTTTCGTAGGTGCTCTTGCGGGCTTTTACAATCAGGTCCCTGTAGGACATGTTGAAGCAGGGTTAAGAACTTTTGACAAATACTCTCCGTTCCCCGAGGAAATGAACAGAAACTTAACAGGAAGAATTGCAGAACTGCACTTTTCACCTACCAAGTCAAACAGACAAAATCTGCTTAACGAAAATATAAAAGACGAAGACATTTTCATTACAGGCAACACCGTAATTGACGCTATGACAACAACTGTAAGTGAAAATCACCAGTTTTGTGACAGTTTAAAAGATGTAGATTTCAAAAATTCAAGAGTTATACTTGTAACTGCTCACAGACGAGAAAATTTAGGTCAGCCGTTACATAATATCTGTAACGCCATAAGAAGAATAGTGGATACATTCGAAGACGTGTCAGTTGTATATCCCGTTCACTTAAACCCAGCAGTTCGTGAAGTTGCAAATAAAATTTTAGGGGGACACGAAAGAATCAAACTTATTGACCCCGTTGACGTTAACGACCTGCACAACGCTATGGACAGAAGTTATATGATTATGACAGACTCAGGCGGTTTGCAGGAAGAGGCACCGTCACTTGGCAAACCCGTACTTGTTTTAAGAAACGAAACAGAACGTCCTGAAGCAATAGAAGCAGGTACAGTAAAACTTGCAGGAATTGACGAAGACACAATTTATAATATGGCTTGTACTTTGCTTACAGACAAAGACGAATACAACAAGATGGCTAATGCTGTCAACCCTTACGGTGACGGTAAAGCATCAAAAAGAATTGTTGAAGCGATTTTGTACCGCTTCGGAAAAGGCGAAAGACCAGAAAATTTAGGTGAATAAAAAACAATGGATGAGCAGAATCTGCTCATCCATATTTTTTATTTAAAGAGTTACATCAAAATATAAAATTGTATGTCTGTTATGCTCAATAACAAACTTTATATGGCCATTTTCGTAAAAACCGTCGGTATAGTTATATTCACCGGGGAAGTCCGTTAATCTGGTTTTGCTGCTCCACGTTTTCATATTGTCATCAGAAATCCACAGTTCCAGCGGAAAGCGGTGTATTGAGTCTGAAGGAGTATGAATCAGGGCTATTCTTCCGTCATCAAGATTAAAAAGACGCGGTTTATTTGTGGGATTCGGAATATCTGTCTTATAATATTCGCTCCAGCTTATACCTCCATCTTTGGAATCGCATCTGTATAACCACCCTGCGCCATCTTTTCTCATAAGCATAACAATCGTTCCGTCTGACAGTTCCGCAAGTGTCGGCTCTGCCCAGACCCATTTGTCTTTCATATCTATTCTACACGCCTGATACTTTTCGTAATTTTTGCCACCGTCATTACTTATGAGAACACCTGATTCGCAATATGGAGTATTAGTTGACCATATAACTTTATCTTCTTCCTCCCGTAACACTCTGTCATGTTCTTCTTTTGTCACGGGATAAGTATGATAAGGTATCATAATACGAT
This sequence comes from Clostridia bacterium, assembly GCA_017408205.1. GTDB lineage: Bacteria > Bacillota > Clostridia > Monoglobales > Firm-18 > RGIG1864. Next base: position 1,533 of record JAFQVC010000062.1, read on the forward strand.
TGTCTGAAGTTTTTAAGGTTGCGCGAATAAATGTGTATTCAGGGAAATAAGCAGGTGAGCCGAAATTTTTCCAGGTATATCCGTTATCAAAACTTTTCATCATAATACATTTCCAGTCAAGGAACCTGCCCGTGTGAACCGTAAGATACGCAGTTATTTCATCACCCATAACAGATAATTCGGTACAATATACCGCCTGACCGTCCTCGGGATAAATGCTTTCGGGTTCAGACCAGGTTTCTCCGTTGTCCTTACTATGGAAAAAATACTCTCTGTTTTCGGCGTCGGGCTCTTTAGTGCCTCCGCATTGACAAACACACAAAAGTTCACCGTTGGGCATTTTTTCAAGCAATGGCTCGCAACTCAAAGAATTGGTATAAATCTGTTTTATTAAAATATTTTTTACCATTTATATTTCCTCCTTTATCTTTTTGCATCCGTTAATAAGCATATTAAGTTCGCTTCCCACACTTATCATACTTGCATTATTACTTATGGAATGCTGTATCAGTTCTTTGTCCGAAGTTATTATACCGAATGGTTTTTTTACCGTGCGGGACGCCTCTGCAATTCTATCTATTGCCTTTAACAGAGTTTCTTTGTCAGCAATACACTGCATATCCACCGACAAATCGTTAGGGCCGATAAAAAGTCCGTCCACACCGTTCACTGCCAGTATTTTATCAATATTTTCAACACCGCTTACGGTTTCAATCTGCGCATACACCCTCATCTTTTCGTTTGCTACTTTCATATATTCAGTCAGCACAGGGGGATTATACAGGGTATGAGCACGGGTTGTAGATACTCCCCTCTCCCCAACGGGAGAATACTTTGCATATTTCACCACTTTTTCTATGTCCTCGCGGCAATTTGTCATAGGCAACAAAAAACCACAAACTCCCATATCTGCAAGTTTTGTAATATGTCCTCGACTGTTATCACCTATTCTCACAATAGTTTCCATACCGATAAGATTTGCGGTGATAATTAATCTTGATAAATCCGAATAGTCAAAACAGCCATGTTCGTTATCTATGATAATAAAATCAAGTCCGTTGTTTTTTGCTATAACGGGAAAATTGGGGAAACATATTTCAGAAAGCATTGTTCCTGCTTTTATTCTGTTTTGTTCGGCTATCATTTTTAACCCCTCCGTTCCGATATTGTTTTTTATAAGACTACATTTCAAATTATGTTTTCCAAGTTCTCCGATTAAAAATTCATAAATATTTTTTGCACCACCACCGCCAAGCAAAATCTCTTTCTTTGGCGGTAATTCGGATATCGCTTTTAATATCTGACCAAGCAATTCCTCTTTTCCTTCTCCAAAATAAATTTTATCTCCGCCCACCAGACCGCTTATTGTGTATAACCGTTGTCTGTTAAAAAACGGGCGTTTTTCATATTCCCCATCGGGGTAACTCTCGTTATGCAGACAAGAAACCTGTGTTGCAGTGCCAATGTTTATAAGATACTTGTCTTCATCTGCTCCGCTTCCCAAAAAACTTATCTGATGGTCTCCGAGGGGTGTATATATTTGTACTCCGTTATATGTTCCTATGGGCGTAATCTCTTTATATACTTCGGGCATAACAAGGTTTGTTGCGTATTCGTTGGGTTTTCCCGTATCAACCTGAAAAAATCCCGATGCACAGGCATCTGTTATATGTGTGGCGTTTTTACCCGTAAGCATCATGATTATGTAAGAACCCAGTGTGAAAAACTCGCCTTTATAGTTTTTAAAAGCAATTTTTACTAAAGGTAAATTATTCTTTAATGAAGTTCCCATCTTATTGAAATCTGTATTGTTAAATCTGCAATCTGTAATATCACCGCTTGTGTCACGCCACGAAACATAATGGGTAAATTCGTTGTCCTTCTTTCTGATTATGTAGCCGTGCATTTGCACACCGAAGAATGCCTTTTTGCAGTTAAACCTTTCTGTTAAAGTAAAAATATCCTTAATCTTCGTCTTAATTGCCTTAACAGAAACTAAAAATTTATGCTCGCTGTTAACAAGCGGTTCGGGAAAAGGCACTTTATTATTCACGATAATTTCTTCGTTTGAGTCGTCATAAACACTATATTTTATATAAGTGCTTCCTACATCAATCAATAAACTTCTCAATCTAATCACCATACATTATTATATAGCGGTATTTTTTCAATGTAAATTGACATTGTTGCAACAAATATTGATTTTTCTGCTTTTTTGCTATATAATATAAATGGTGATTATTTATGTCTGCTGAATTTGCTAGATTTATAAAAACTGAAGAGATTAAATTCAAATACGCAAAGGGTATGCGCGATATAATCGGGAACGAAATACATCCGTATCACGAAATTTTCTTTTATATCGGCGGAGATGCAAAATTTGTTTCAGAGTCAGGAACAGAAAAACTGCTCCCATATACAACCATTATTATTCCAAAGGAAACTTTTCATTGTTTTGTTGTTTCGGGCAACGAAGAGGATTATTGCAGATGTGTGTTTAATTTTGAAAACGTTTCGGAACTTGATACCATTATATCGGACAAAATGAACAGGATATTTTTATTAAGGGATGATGCAGTAAGCGAACTTTTCCTGAAACTTAAAGAACTAACTGACATATCTATGACAAAAACCGAAAAAGAAGTTCTTCTGAAATCTTTATTTGCACAAATACTTGTGTATATCAAAGAGCAGGAACAACACTCATTTGAAGTACACCTGCACCCTGTAACCGAAAAAATTGTCAGGTATATTGAAAAGAATATAGACAAACCATTAAACATAACAGCCCTTGCAAATGAACTGTATATATCCGAGTCACATCTTGCCCATATTTTTAAAAAAGATTTACATATATCTATTCATAAATATATTTTAGAGAAACGACTTGTACTTGCTAACAAAAAAATAAAAAGTTCAGTAAGTCCCACACAGGCAGCCCTGGAATGTGGTTTCCAGGATTATTCGGGCTTTTATAAACAATACAAAAAAATGTTTGGCATCCCGCCGTCGAAATCAGGATACAAATGATACAAAGAAAGACAGAAACAACGTTTCTGTCTTTCTTTGTTATCTCTTAACTATTTTATTTATATCCACAATTTCTGTTGTGTACAGCGAATATCCGCTGTTCAGACTGTCAACAATTGCATTTGCTGTGTCTATTGATGTCAGGCACGGAATACTTAATTCTACTGCTTTTCTTCTTATTTTAACATTATCGTATGTCGGTATTCTTCCTTTTGACGAAGTAGAAATTACATAGTCGATAACGCCGCTTTCAAGAAGATTTACAATGTTGTCGTTTGGATTCTGGTGAATTTTATATGCTGTTATCACTTCAATACCATTTTCTCTTAAAGTCTTTGCAGTACCCTCTGTTGCGTAAATAGTGAAATCAAGTTCTGCAAATTTCTTTGCAGTTGCTATCATTTCGGGCTTGTCTGTGTCTCTTATTGTAAACAATACGCCGCCGTTTTTCTTTAAACTGTAACCTGCAGCACTAAGACCTTTGTATAGTGCTTCTCTTAAAGTTTTGCCAACACCTAAAACTTCACCTGTTGATTTCATTTCAGGTCCTAAGTGAACGTCAACGTCTATTAGTTTTTCAAAGGAGAATACAGGTACTTTTACTGCTACATACTGTGATTCTTTGTATAGTCCTGTACCGTAGCCCAAATCAGCCAGTTTATATCCAAGTGCTGTTTTTGTAGCAAGTTCTACCATTGGAACACCTGTTACTTTACTGATATATGGAATTGTTCTTGAAGAACGTGGGTTAACCTCAATTACATATATTTCGTCTTCATAAACAAGATACTGAATGTTGATAAGACCTTTTGTTTTTAGTGCCAGTGCAAGTTCTTTTGTGTGGTCAATTAATTTTTCTCTTATTCTGTTACTGATGTTCCATGCAGGATATACTGCAATAGAGTCGCCCGAATGGATACCCGCTCTTTCAATATGCTCCATAATACCGGGAACAAGTACGTCTTCGCCGTCACTTATTGCATCTACTTCAAGTTCTGTACCCATTAAGTATTTGTCAATTAAAACAGGATTTTCAATGTTGTTTGAAAGAATAATTTTCATATATTCTTTTACGTCTGCTTCACTGAATGCGATAATCATATTTTGTCCGCCAAGTACGTAAGAAGGTCTTAAAAGTACAGGGTATCCAATACGCTGTGCAACTTCCAACGCTTCTTCCATTGTCATTACTGTATCGCCTACGGGACGTTTGATTTTCAGTCTTTCCAAAAGTGCGTCAAAGCGTTCTCTGTCCTCTGCGGCATCAATACTGTCTGCCTGAGTACCAAGAATTTTAACACCTTTTTCAGTTAAGAAGTTAGTCAGTTTTATAGCAGTTTGTCCGCCAAATGCAACAACTACGCCGTATGGCTTTTCAACTTCTATTATGTTCATAACGTCTTCGGGAGTCAGTGGCTCAAAGTAAAGGCGGTTTGCAGTATCAAAGTCTGTTGAAACGGTTTCCGGGTTGTTGTTTACAATTACAACATCGTAGCCCATTTTCTTAAGTGTCCATACGCATTGTACACAAGAGTAGTCAAACTCAATACCCTGTCCGATTCTTATTGGACCTGAGCCGAATACAATAACAGTCTGTTTGTCGCCTTTTTTATCAATAAATCTTTGTGCGTCGTTTTCGCAGTCTATTGCAGAATAGAAATACGGTGTGTCTGCAGAAAATTCTTTTGCACAAGTATCAACCATTCTGTACGACAACGGAATACGGCAAGGCACCTGACTTTTTGAAATGTTTGTTATAGACTTGTCTGTATAGCCAAGTTTCTTTGCTTTGTAATAAAGTTCTTTAGAAAGTTGACTGTTTTCAAGTTCATGCTCCATATCAGCAAGGTTTTTAAGTCTTTGTAAAAACCAGGTATCAATCTTTGTAATATTATAAATTTCAGAAAGATCAATTCCTCTTTTTATTGCTTCAAAAACTGCAAATATTCTCTGGTCGTCGCAGGTTGCAACATGGTCCATAATTTCTTTGTCTGTAAGGGGCTTGAACACTTTGTAATTCATATCGTCAACGCCGATTTCCGCACCTCTTACTGCTTTTAGAAGTGCCTGTTCAAAACTCATACCGATTGCCATTACTTCACCTGTTGCTTTCATCTGTGTACCCAAAAGACGCTTAGCATACACAAATTTATCAAAAGGCCATTTGGGGAATTTAACAACAACGTAGTCAACCTGTGGCTCAAAAAAGGCAGATGAAGTTCCGTTTGCATCGTTTTTGATTTCGTCAAGCGAATAGCCGATTGCAACTTTTGCGGCAATTTTAGCAATAGGATAGCCCGTTGCTTTAGATGCAAGAGCAGAAGAACGGCTAACACGGGGATTAACTTCTATTACTGCGTATTCGTGGCTTGTGGGGTGCAAAGCAAACTGGCAGTTGCATCCGCCCTCTACGCCTAAGGAATTAACAATTTTTATTGCGGCATTTTTAAGCATTGTGTATTCGTCTTTTGACAAAGTCATACATGGTGCTACAACAATACTGTCCCCTGTGTGTACGCCAACGGGGTCCACGTTCTCCATATCACAAACAATAATTGCATTTCCTTTTCTGTCACGCATTACTTCAAACTCGATTTCTTTCCAGCCGGAAACACATTTTTCAATTAAAACCTGAGTAATTGGTGAAAGGCGTAAACCGTTTGTACCGATTTCGTGAAGTTCTTCGTCGTTATATACGATACCGCCGCCTGTACCTCCCAAAGTAAAGGCAGGTCTTACTACAACGGGATACTCTATCTCATTTGCAAATTCAATAGCACTTTCAATGTCTGTTACAACTTTTGACGGAATAACGGGAATGTCAATTTCCATCATAGCATCTTTAAACAACTGTCTGTCCTCTGCTTTGTCAATTGTTTCAGGATTTGCGCCTAACAATTTAACACCGTGTTTGTCCAAGAAGCCCTCCTTTGCCAACTGCATTGACAAAGTAAGACCTGTTTGTCCGCCCAAAGTTGACAAAAGACTGTCAGGTTTTTCCTTTTCAATAATTCTTTTAACTGTATCCAAGTTTAATGGCTCAATATAAATTTCGTCAGCCATTACGCTGTCTGTCATAATAGTAGCGGGGTTAGAGTTAACCAGCACTACTTCTATTCCGTCTTCTTTTAACGCTCTGCATGCCTGAGTTCCTGCATAGTCAAATTCTGCTGCCTGTCCGATAACGATAGGCCCTGAGCCGATTACCATTACTTTTTTAATATCCTTGTTGCGCGGCATTCTTTTTCCTCCTCTTATTAAATATACG
>JAFQVC010000063.1 GCA_017408205.1 Clostridia bacterium
ATTAAAACATGGTCATACGCCTTTAATCTGATTCTTACTTTTTCTTTTACTGCTGCCATTTTGTTTTTTCCTCCTTAATTTCTTACACTCACCCGGGCGTATCGAGTGGGTTTACAATTAAACCCAGCCACCCTGTAGGCACAACTGGGCAAAATAAACTACTTAAAAATACATAAAATTTCCATAATTTTCGTAGTTTGACGTGATTGGCGCCCGGCTTTATAAACTGGACATTCTCCTTGGAAAAACCCGATATCTCTGCATCGGCAACCTCCCAAATCATCGTATGTCATATCACGCTCGACTATTATACTACAAATCTGTTTTTTTTGCAAGTATTTTTTTATTTAATTTTTTGAAATTACTTCTTCTGTATCTTTTGACATAACTTTTATTCTCACGGTTTTATTGTTTTTTCTTAACAGTATTGATTGAAGATATTAACATTCTGCGAATCTGTCCGCAGTTATTTGCTATTGTTTTATATTCTTCATCGCCAAGATATCCTGTTCTGTTAAGAAGTTCCAACCAATATTCTGACTCGTAACACTCTTTCAGAGCAATTTGCATTTTAGAAATAAAATCTGCAGTACCATGGGCATATTTTGATTCATGAATATTTGCTCCAATTGAAGTTCCTGAACGTATAAGTTGATTTGTTAAAACGCTCTCCCGTTTTGTTTTCTTAATAGTTTTACATATATTTATAATTTCAACTGCGAAATCTTTGGCTTTATCAAGCATTATGCTTTCTGCCATATTATCACACCCATTCAGTTTATTTCAGCTAAATTTTGCAACAAGTTGCAAAGCTAAATTATTCCGCTGTGCTTCATAGCTAAATAACTCTCTTGAGAGTAGCTAAATTAAATTCGCAATCAGCTGACCGAAGGTCAATTTAGCTACAAAGTAATTTAGCTGAACTTGTTCAATTTAGCTCGCCGTGAGGCGAATTTAGCTATACATGCACAAATCACTTTATTTTCTGAAATAGTTGATGCACAGTCCAGTCACCGTCAACTGTTATTCTTTTTATTGGCTCAAAATTTCCGTAATATGTTACCGCTATATGATTTGACACCTGAGTTGTCAGAATGTATCCTGCTTCCTGAGATATTTTTAATACGGTGTCATTGTAAAATCCAAAGGGGTATGCAAGGTAGTGGCACTTCTTGTTTAAGTTCTTTTCAATTAAGTACCTTGACATTCGAAGTTCGTATCTCACCTGTTCAGGAGTCAGGGACGTAAGGTCGCAGTGTGAATATGTATGGGACTGTATATCCACAAGTCCGCTCTCCTCCATTTCCCGTGCCTGTTCCCAACTGAAGTGGGGATACTCACCGGGGGTTTGTCCTACAGATGATGCCACAACAAAAATTGTTGCTTTCATATCAAGTTCTTTTAATATAGGAAACAAGTAGGTATAGTTGTTGGTATATCCGTCGTCAAAAGTTATAAGCACCGACTTACTTGGAAACCTTTTTCCTGTTGTAATGTAGTTATAGTAATCAGTAAAGGTTATAGTTGTATATCCGCTTTCTTTTAAAGCAGACAGATGTTCTCTTAAACGCTCGGGGGTAACGGACACTCCCGGAGCAAGTCCCATTTCTTCTTTCTCTACCATGTGGTACATTAAAACGGGCACGTTATAGCCGTTTGCAGAAACAGGCATTTGTAACAGTACTATTATAATAAGTAGAAACACAGATATTTTTCGCATTTTGTTCTCCTATTTGTTAAAAAATTTATTTACTTTATCTATAAATTCGTTATTGTCTTTACTGCTGTCAAGCCATGTAAGCAAAGTTTCTGTCACGTCGGCGGCAGACTGGTTATACATTGCTTTTCTGATTGCCCAGATTGCCTCCAGTTGATTTTTATCAAGCATAAGTTCTTCTTTACGGGTACCTGACTTATTTAAATCTATGGCAGGGAAAATACGTTTTTCCTGCAGATGTCTGTCCAGGTGTATTTCCATATTACCCGTGCCTTTAAATTCCTCGAAAATTACATCGTCCATTCTGCTTCCTGTTTCCACAAGGGCTGTAGCAAGAATTGTAAGGGAGCCACCGTTTTCAATATTACGTGCAGCACCGAAGAATTTTTTTGGCTTGTGAAGTGCCGCAGGGTCAAGACCGCCCGACAGTGTTCTTCCCGAAGCATTAACGGTTAAATTATACGCTCTGGCAAGGCGTGTAATACTGTCTAACAGAATAACCACGTCTTTTTTGTGCTCCACAAGGCGCATAGCACGTTCAAGCACCATTTCCGCAACCCTTATGTGATGTAATGGTTCTTCGTCAAAGGTAGAATATATAACCTCTCCCTCGATGCTCCGTTTCATATCTGTTACTTCTTCGGGGCGTTCATCAATCAGAAGCACAATAAGTTCTGTTTCGGGGTGATTTCGTTCTATTGATTTTGCAATTTGCTTTAAAAGTGTTGTTTTACCTGCTTTGGGCGGCGAAACAATAATACCCCTCTGCCCTTTGCCGATAGGGGCAATAACGTCAATTAATCTCATTGCAAAGTTTTTACTGTCATATTCAAGGTGAAGGCGTTTATCGGGATAAACGGGAACAAGGTTTTCAAAGGGCGTTCTTTTAATTGCCGAATCGGGCTTGTCTCCATTTACTGTATTAACATAAAGCAGTGCACGGAATTTTTCTCCTTCACGCTGAAGTCTGGCAATACCCGTTATCATATCCCCTGTTTTTAAACGGAAACGTCTTATCTGTGCAGGGGCAACATACACGTCGTCGGGGCAGGAAAGATAGTTCTCTCCCCTTAAAAAGCCAAATCCGTCCTCACATACCTGCAATATTCCCGTAACTTCAACAGTTTCGGTACGTTGCTTTTGTGGCTCTTCCTTTGGTTTTGCCTCCTCTATCAGAGACGCCAGTTCGTCTTTCTTATATTTAGTTACATTGGTTATTCCAAGAGTTTTTGCTTCCTCACGAAGTTGCGCCAAAGTCATATTTTCCATATACTACCTCACTAAAAGATTAAATTCAATATCAGGTTGTTATCAAGCATATTTTTAGAAAGTGTGCCAAGTTCTGCATAATTATAAACCGCACTTCCGGGGAACATTGACACTATTGCAAGTATAACATATGTAATAACTATTCCGCTTAAAACGCCGAAAACAAAACCTCCTATTTTGTTAAAAGTTTTTATTACAGGAAGTTTTGTTACTGATTTTACAAAGAAGGATGCTACCCATAAAATAATTTTAACTCCCACAAATACGATTAACACCGCAATTATGGTAAGAAACACCTGGGTAAGCATTGTTGCGGTTGCATCAGTTACCGCCTGTGTACCCGATTTAACCGCCTCCTGCATAAAGGAGGGGAGTTGAGACACGTCTGTACCGCCGCCCATTTTCCCCGATACAAGTTCGTAAATCTTTTGTTGTAACGAGGTGGTTGCAAGCCAGTCGGTAACTACGGGATAAAA
>JAFQVC010000064.1 GCA_017408205.1 Clostridia bacterium
CATCAGACACAACGACCTTGCTGTTCGTTTTAAATATGCCGATTTAGGCGTGGCTTTCGATTATGAGGATATTAAAGAGGCAATAATGTCAAGTATAGACAACGGAGCGGAAGTGTTATACATTTTAGTCAACTATACTGTGTTATTTTCTACACAAAACTTTTTAAGGGGGATAAGCAAATGACGGTAAACATAGCACATTTATACCCCGAATTACTGAATTTATACGGTGACAAGGGCAACATTCTGTCTCTTAAGTACCGTCTTTTATGGCGAGGCATTGACGTTAATGTAAAGGAATATCAGGTAGAAGAGGATATTGATTTTGACAACACTGACATAATATATATTGGCGGCGGAACAGACAAAGAGCAAATTGTTGCACTTGACAAACTTAAAGTTTGTAAGGAACAATTTGAAACATTTGTTGAAAAAGGCGGAACGGTTATTGGTGTTTGCGGAGGTTACCATATTTTAGGAAAACAGTTTGTAACTGAAAGTGAAACGCTTGATGGTCTTGGAATTTTAGATATTAAAACAAAAAAGTCAAACAAACGATATGTTGGCAATGTAATTCTGGACACAGACTTTCTCAGTATGCCCGTTGTTGGTTTTGAAAACCATTCGACTGTTACAGACATTGGTGATTTAAAGCCGTTAGGTATTGTTTCTTACGGAAGCAGAGTTGCAGAAGGTGTTATTTATAAAAATGTAATCGGTACAAATCTTCACGGTCCGATTTTGCCTAAAAACCCACAACTTTGTGACTATATACTAAATAAGACACTGAAAAATAAAAACAGCGAGGTTGTATTAACCCCGCTTGATGACAGTATTGAAAATGACGCTAACGCGTACATTTTTAACAGATTCAGTAAATAAATTTGTCAATTACAGTTTTTGTGGCTGTTTTGGTACCAGGTGACAGTTCGCCTTTAAATCTGTAATCAAACGAATTTACAAATTCTGTTATGTCGTTATAAGACTTTTCGTATGATTCTCTGGCGTTGTCCATAAGTACGTCAAAGAACAAATTGAAATGGTTTTCGTTTAAATCTTTTACTGCTGTATCCAAAAGCAGTTTAAAGTGGTTTACGCAAAAACTTTTTTTGGAAAACTTATTTTTGAATTCTTCATCTTTTTTCCACATATAAATTATATTTTCGGCGTATCGTTGCATCTGCGTTTCTATTGTGCTGCAGATATAACAACTGTTTTTTACGCCGTCAATATATTGTGAAATTTTTTGAGCAGTTTCCTTTTTGCCCTTTGAAAACATTCTGGGTTTTGACTGCATTTTAAAAATAGTATCTATCTGTTGACGGATGTGGGTTTGTAAAACCAAAGACAGAGGAAGTACCTGTTTTTTTGAGGACATTTGTTCTATATGTTTTTTGCAAAAACCCTTTTCGTTAGTTTCTATTCTTCGGTCGGGCTCCATCATTGCGGCACCGACTGATGCTTCTACCAGGTCATTTTCCAGTTTATTGTGTATGGCACAAAGGGGACAATGACAATCAGAAGAAAACGCCTCATTTATTGGAATTGTATATATTGATTCTTTCATAACATTTATTCCTTTCAGTATTTATATATATTTTAGCACATATTTCACAAGAAATAAAGAGGTATTTATGTTAATTACAGATTTATCACATTTTAATTTAATACATATTTTCGAATGCGGTCAGTGTTTTCGTTGGAACAAAGACGAAAACGGTATTTACAAAGGCGTTGTTGGTGATTTTGTAATGGTTGCAAAAGACACAGAAGACGGCGTACTTTTAGAGTGCGATGACGAAGGTTATATAACCGAATACTTTGATTTAAAAAGAGATTACGGAGAATTGAAAAATATCTTTTTCAAAGATGAAATTTTAAATGTTGCAATGAATTATGGGTACGGAATACGGTTACTTAAGCAACAACCTTTTGAAACGGTTATTTCTTTTATAATTTCCGCTAACAACAACATACCGAGAATTAAAAAGATTATTGAGGCGTTATGTGAGAATTTCGGCGAAAAGATTTGCGATGGATATTATAAGTTTCCAACACCTGAAGTTTTAAGCAAACTGACGGTTGAGGATTTGTCCGTAATCAAAAGCGGTTTTCGTGCAAAATATATTATTGATGCGTCAAAGAAAATTGCATCGGGAGAAATAGATTTAAATGAAATTTTCACTATGAATTCAACAGACGGGCGTGAATATTTAAAGCAAATTAAAGGAATAGGGGACAAGGTAGCCGATTGCATTTTACTTTTTGCATACCAGAAGTTTGACGTTTTTCCTAAAGATGTGTGGATTAAAAAGATTCTTCACAACTTATACAAAGTGGATGCAAAGGACTTTGATTTGTTTGTTAAAGACAAGTTTGGTGCATTTGGCGGTTTTGCACAACAATATCTCTTTTATTATGGCAGAGAATTTATATAATTTTTGTAAAATAGTATAGATTTTTGTATTATTTTATGTTATTATATATATAGATAAATTTTAGGGGGAGAAGTTCAAATGATAACACACGGTAAAAACATTAAAGTATTTTCTGCAAACGCAAATCCTGAACTTGCAAAAAGCATTGCAAACATCGTAGGTGTACCTGTTGGTAACTCCTGTACAAGATTATTCAGCGACGGTGAGATTGGCGTTGACATCAACGAAACAGTAAGAGGTTCTGACGTTTTCTTGGTTCAATCTACATCATATCCTGTAAACCAGCACTTAATGGAACTTTTAATTATGATTGATGCTTTCAAAAGAGCATCTGCTGGCAGAATAACCGCAGTTATTCCTTATTTTGGCTATGCAAGACAAGACAGAAAAGCAAAAGCCAGAGACCCGATTTCTGCTAAACTTGTTGCAGACTTACTTACTACTGCTGGTGCAGACCGTGTACTTACTATGGACTTACATGCTCCTCAAATTCAGGGATTTTTTAATATTCCCCTTGACCACCTTTTAGGTGCACCTATTTTAGCACCTTATTTCCAGGAAAAATTCAAAGGTATGGAAGACGAGGTAGTAGTTGTATCTCCCGACCTTGGAAGTGTTACAAGAGCAAGAAAATTTGCTGAAAAATTAGATGTTTCTATTGCTATTATTGATAAAAGACGTCCTAAACCAAACGTTTCAGAGGTTATGAATATCATTGGCGATATCAAAGACAAGAGAATTATTCTGGTTGACGATATGATTGATACTGCAGGAACCATCTGCAACGGTGCTCAGGCACTTATTGACAGAGGTGCAAAAGAAGTTTATGCTTGTGCTACTCATGCGGTATTGTCAGGTCCTGCTATTGAACGCCTTGAACAGGCACCTATTAAAGAACTTGTGCTTTTGGATACAATTGAACTTCCCGAAGAAAAGAAATTAGACAAGATTACCACTTTATCTGTTGCAAACGTGTTTGCTGATGCTATTGAAAGAATTTATGACGATGTTGCCATTAGTCCGCTTTTCAACTAATGCTCCAAGAACAATGATTGTCGGTCTTGGTAATCCCGGCAAAAAATACGTTAATACAAGGCACAATGTTGGTTTTGAAATGCTCGAGGCGGTTGCATCCTATTATGATATTAAAATAAAAAAGAGCAAGTGCAATGCCCTTATTGGCGAAGGCAAAATAAAAGGCAAAAATGTTGTTTTAGTTAAGCCACAGACCTATATGAATCTGTCCGGCGAAAGTGTAGGGGCACTTGCTAAGTTCTATAAAATTGCTCCCGAAAACATTATAGTTATTTATGATGACGTTGCGCTTGACGTTGCAAAATTACGGATACGTGCAAACGGAAGTGCAGGGGGGCATAACGGTATGAAAAATATCATAAGTCACCTGAAAACTGAAAATTTTCCGAGAGTAAGGGTAGGGGTAGGAAAACCCGATTGCGATTTGGTTGACTACGTTTTGCAGGATTTCTCTAAAGCAGAAACCAAACAATTAATTGAAGTTGCAAAAATAATGCCAGAAGTGATTGAAGGCATATTGCTGCAGGGAATAACGTATTCAATGAACAAATATAATTAGTAAATAAAAACCGCCTTGGCGGTTTTTGTTTTAGGAGGAAGTAATATGGATATATCTTTGGTTTTGCAAAATGAATTTGGCATCAAAAAAGAGTTTGTTGAAAACATTATATCTTTAATTGATGATGGCAACACAATTCCTTTTATAGCACGTTACAGAAAGGAAATGCACGGCAGTTGCGATGACCAGGTTTTAAGAGATTTTGCCGACAGACTAAATTATCTTCGTAATTTCGAAAAGAGAAAAGAAGAGATAATCAATTCTATTACGGAACAGGAAAAAATGACTGACGAAATAATGTTTGCAATTGAACAGGCACAGACACTTGCGGCTCTTGAAGATATTTACCGTCCTTATAAGCAAAAGAGACGTACAAGAGCCACAGTTGCAAAAGAAAAGGGGTTAGAGCCACTTGCAGACATTCTTATGGAGCAAAAACTAAACGAGGATGATTTCATAAAAGAGGCAGAAACCTTTGTTAACACTGAAAAAGGTGTAGAAACCGTTCAGGATGCAATTGACGGTGCTTGTGACATTATTGCCGAAATCATATCTGACGATGCTGCCTCAAGAGGAAAACTCCGTGATTTGTTTACAAGAACAGGCGATATTGTGTCTGTTGGTACGAAAGAGGAAGACTCTGTTTACAGTATGTATTATGAATACAGAGAGCCCGTAAGGAAAATACCGAGTCACAGAATTCTTGCCATAAACAGAGGGGAAGCGGAAGAATTTTTAAAAGTTTCTGTAGAAGTTGACGAGGTATCAGCCATTAAAATTCTGACAGATGCCTTTGTTACTTCTGATACCTACACGGCAGAACTGGTTGAGTTCTGTGCAAACGACAGTTACAAACGTCTTATATTCCCGTCTGTTGAAAGAGAGATAAGAAGTGAACTTACTGCCAATGCGAGTGAACAGGCAATTAAAATTTTCGGTCTTAACTTAAAGCCGTTACTTATGCAGCCTCCTATTAAAGGGAAAGTTACATTAGGTTTAGACCCTGCATACAGAACGGGCTGTAAAATCGCAGTTGTTAATCCCCAAGGCAAGGTTTTAGATACTACAGTTATTTATCCTACACCTCCCCAGAACAAAACAGAGGAGGCAAAAGAGAAGTTAAAGGTACTGATTAAAAAACACAATGTTGATGTAATTTCAATTGGTAACGGTACGGCGTCAAAAGAGTCTGAAATATTTGTTGCTGATTTAATAAAGGAACTTGACAGACCTGTTTCATATATGATGGTAAACGAGGCGGGAGCGTCAGTTTATTCGGCATCAAAATTAGGTGCACAGGAATTCCCTGACTTTGATGTTTCGTTACGAAGTGCAGTGTCTATTGCAAGAAGGTTGCAGGATCCCTTGGCTGAACTTGTAAAGATTGACCCGAAATCAATAGGGGTTGGTCAGTATCAGCACGATTTGCCTGAAAAACGACTTGACGAAACGTTGTGCGGTGTTGTTGAAACTTGTGTTAACTCAGTTGGTGTTGACTTAAATACTGCATCGCCGTCGCTTTTATCTTATGTTTCAGGTATTACTTCTGCGGTTTCTAAAAACATAGTTGCATACAGAGAAGAAAACGGTGAATTTACTTCAAGGTCACAACTTAAAAAGGTTCCGAAACTTGGTCCGAAGGCTTATGAGCAGTGCGCAGGTTTTTTAAGAATTCCAAATGGGAAAAATATTCTGGATAATACCTCTGTTCACCCCGAG
>JAFQVC010000065.1 GCA_017408205.1 Clostridia bacterium
CACCTTCGTCTTCCTCTTTACGATATGGAAGAAAAAAATCTTGAATTTTTAAAAGAACAGTTAAGACATTTCGGTTTAATATAAGTGAGGTATAACAGATGATAAAAATAATGTTATGTGGCTGTAACGGTAAAATGGGATATGCCATAAGCAAATTAGTTGAAAATCAAAAAGATTGCGAAATTGTTTGCGGTATTGATATAAATACAAAGCAGGTTTTCCAGTATCCCGTTTTTAAAAATTGCGATGAATTTGACGGAAAAGCCGATGTAATCATTGATTTTTCTCATCCCTCATGTACCGACTCTGTTGTTTCTTATGCAGTTAAAACAAAAACACCTGCGGTTGTTGCAACTACAGGTCTTGCAAAAGAGCAACTTTCAAACATAGAAAATTGTTCAAAAGATGTTCCTTTGTTTTTCTCTGCGAATATGTCCCTTGGTGTAAACTTAATTATAAACCTTGTTTCCCAGGCATCAAAACTTTTGCAGGAAAACTTTGATATTGAAATAATAGAAAAACACCACAATCAGAAAATCGATGCACCAAGCGGTACTGCTCTTGCTATTGCAGACGCCATCTCAAATTCAGTAGATTTTGAGACTGAATATGTTTATGACAGACATTCTGTCCGTAAAAAACGCGGTGCAAAAGAAATCGGTATTCACGCGGTACGCGGCGGAAACATTGTAGGCGAACACTCTGTAATTTTTGCAGGAACAGACGAGGTTGTTGAAATAAAACATCAAGCAACCTCTAAAGAAGTATTTGCAGTAGGCGCTGTAAAAGCCGCAAAGTTTTTATATAATAAGCCAAACGGTCTTTACAGTATGACAGACTTAATAAACGGGTGATTATATGAGTTTTGTATTAAACAGAATTGACGACGTAGTGCTGGTAACAATAAACAACGTAAAAAATACTGCTCACGCTCTGGCTGATATTTTCAACGCAGTAGGTGAGGCAGATATTAACGTAGATATGATTTGCCAGACCGCACCGTATAAAGGCACAATCAATCTTTCCTTTACAATTGATAACTCCGACCTTTCAAAAACCCTTACAACAGTTGGAAATATCAAAAAAAGTGAAGATGGACTGGTAACAGAAATCAACGGCGGCAACACTAAAATCACAATATTCAGCGAGATTTTAAAAACCGAAAGCGGTATTGCGGGAAAATTGTTTACGGCATTAAGCAATAACGATTTACACATTAAACTGATAACTACTTCAGATGTGGAAATATCTGTACTTGTAGATTATTCAGATGCAGACAAAGTAATGAGTATATTAGAAAAGGAATTTAATTAATGGAACTTTTTGAAACAGAAAAAAAACAAAGTTCTGTAGTAATTGTCGGAGTGCACACAGGAAACGGTGACGAAATAAACGACTGTACCGAACAATCACTTGATGAATTGGAATTACTTGCACATACAGCAGGAGCAGTATGTGTGGGCCGTTTTGTGCAAAATAAGCAGACACCCGACAGCGCAACATATATTGGAGAAGGAAAGGCGAATGATATTCGCCTTTTTTGCCTTGATAATGACGTGGAAATCGCCATATTTGATGACGAACTGACAGGCACACAGATAAGAAACCTTGAAGAACTTCTGGAAGTCAGAGTAATGGACAGAAGTTCCCTTATTCTTGACATTTTTGCTTCCCGTGCAAAAACTGCAGAGGGTAAATTGCAGGTAGAACTTGCACAACTTAAGTATTATCTGTCACGTCTTACTGGCTCCTTTGTAAACCTTTCCCGTCAGGGCGGTGGCATCGGCACAAGAGGTCCCGGTGAAACAAAACTGGAAACTGACAGACGTCATATAAGAAACAGAATTTCCGCCTTAAAACAGGAACTAAGCGAAGTTGAAAAAAACAGACAGACTATGCGTAAAAAACGCATTAAAGAGGGCGTTTTGCAAATAGCCATTGTGGGTTACACAAATGCAGGAAAATCTACTCTTTTAAATTATCTTACCGATGCAGGAGTATTGGCAGAGGACAAGTTGTTTGCAACTTTAGACCCCACTTCCCGAAAACTTACTTTGCCCGACGGCACAAATGCGGTTTTAACCGACACCGTTGGCTTTATAAGAAAACTGCCACACCACTTGATAAATGCTTTTAAATCAACTCTTGAAGAAGCGGTAGTTGCGGATTTGCTAATACACGTTGTTGACGGCACATCACCTGAAATGGCAAACAACATAACTGTTGCACAACAACTGTTAAAAGAATTAAAAGCAGATAACAAGCCCACAATTACGGTGTTTAACAAGTGCGACAAAGGGTCTCCTGACGTTATCGGTCTTGACAGTCCCCATATTTTAATCAGCGCAAAAACAGGTCACAATGTTGACGGACTTTTAAATAAAATAGTAGAAATTTCACCTTATCAGCGTGTGAAACTAAAGGTGTTAATCCCCTATGATAAAGGAAATATAATTTCAGTTCTTTACAAAGATGCAAAAATCTTAAGCGAAAACCATACGGAAAAGGGTACTGAACTTGAGATTATTATAGACCAACAGACAAAAAGGTTGGTGAATGATTATATTATATAATTACAAAACAATCAAAAAAGAGGACAACTGCGAATTTATCGAGAAAAAATCAAGATTTATCTGCTACGCCTGTCCTGTAACAAATGAACAACAAGCCCTTGACTTTATAGCAAAAATAAGTAAAAAGCATTATGACGCCACACATAACGTATATGCCTATGTTCTGAAAGAGAACAACATAAGGCGGTACAGTGATGACGGTGAGCCGTCAGGCACGGCGGGGGTACCCGTTTTAGACGTTATACTAAAAGAAAACTTAGTTGACGTGTGCCTGGTAGTGACAAGGTATTTCGGCGGAACGCTGCTCGGTGCAGGGGGACTTGTAAGAGCCTATTCCAAATCTGCAAAACTGGGTGTTGATACAAGCGGAATATTAGAGAGAATGTACTGCTACTGTTACGAAATAGATGCTGACTATACACTTCTTGGAAAAATACAAAACGAAATAATGTCATACGGCTGTATTTTGGGAGAAACGCTATACACGGACAAGGTAACGGTAAAATGCTTTGTTCCGTATCATATTACAGACTTTAGTGAGAAACTGACCGACGCCACAAACGGCAAGGTTAAAATAAATAAACATAGCGAGGGGAGATTTGTAGATGTTAACTGACATTCAAATAGCACAGAATGCAAAAATGCTACCTATTGAAGAGGTGGCAAAAACTATCGGCATAGATAAGGATATGCTTGAGTTTTACGGAAAATACAAAGCAAAACTTTCAGACGAACTTATTAAAAAAACAAAGGACAACAAAGACGGAAAATTAATACTGGTTACTGCAATCAACCCTACTCCTGCAGGTGAAGGCAAAACTACTACAACAGTAGGTTTAGGACAAGCATTTCACAAAATGGGCAAAAAGGCAATAATTGCACTTCGTGAGCCGTCAATGGGCCCTGTTATGGGTGTTAAAGGCGGTGCAGCAGGCGGCGGTTACGCTCAGGTTGTACCTATGGATGACATTAACCTGCATTTCACAGGGGATATGCACGCAATCTCTGCTGCAAACAATCTTCTTTGTGCAATGATAGACAATCACATTCATCAGGGAAACGCCCTTAGAATTGACGTAAATTCAATTGTGTTCAAAAGAGTTGTAGATATGAACGACAGAGCACTTCGTAATATAATCGTAGGTCTTGGCGGCAAAATAAACGGCGTTCCACGTCAGGACGGATTTATGATTACTGTGGCATCTGAAGTTATGGCTATCCTTTGCCTTGCAAATGACTTTGAAGACTTAAAGGACAAACTGGGTAAAATCTTAGTTGCTTACGATATGGACGGCAACCCCGTTACTGCAAAACAACTAAATGCAAACGGCGCAATGGCTGTTCTTTTAAAAGATGCAATCAATCCTAACCTTGTGCAGACCTTGGAAAACTCACCCTGTATTATGCACGGCGGTCCTTTTGCAAATATTGCTCACGGATGTAACAGTATAAGAGCAACAAAATTAGGTCTTAAACTTGCGGACTACTGCATTACAGAGGCAGGTTTCGGTGCCGATTTAGGTGCGCAGAAATTCCTTGATATCAAATGCCGCCTTGGCGGTTTAAAACCCGATGCAATAGTAATTGTTGCAACTGTAAGAGCCCTTAAATATAACGGCGGTATTCCAAAAGCAGAACTTCAGGCAGAAAACCTTGAAGCACTTAAAAAAGGTATCGTTAACTTAGAGGCACATATTGAAAATCTTCAGCAGTACGGTGTTCCCTGCATCGTTGCAATTAACGCATTTAACACAGACACAAAGGCAGAACTTGACTTTATCGCTGATTTCTGCAAAGAAAAAGGCGCAGAGTTTGCTTTGTCAGAAGTGTTTAAAGACGGCGGCGAGGGCGGTATCGCACTGGCAGAAAAAATCATCGAAACTGTGGAAACAAAACCATCTGACTTTAAGGTTTTGTATCCTGACAATATTTCAATCAAAGATAAAATCAAAACTATAGCAACAAAAATTTACGGTGCTGACGATGTAATTTACACTGCAAAAGCCAATAAGGAAATTGACAAACTTACATCACTTGGTTTTTCCGATATGCCCGTATGTATTGCAAAAACACAGTACTCCTTAAGTGATGACCAGACAAAACTGGGCAGACCAAAGGGATTTGACATCACAGTTAAAGAGGTACGTGTTTCTGCAGGTGCAGGTTTTATCGTTGTACTTACAGGCGAAATTATGACAATGCCGGGACTTCCGAAAGTTCCTGCGGCAAATAATATTGATATGTTACCAAGCGGTGAAATCGTGGGGTTGTTCTGATGGAAAGAATTATTACCCACAGTGAAGCAGAAACGATAAGTCTTGGTGAAAACCTGGGTAAAACACTAAATTCAGGTGACGTAATTGCTCTTTACGGAGATTTGGGTTGCGGTAAAACTGCTTTTACTAAAGGTGTTGCAAAAGCACTTGGTATAAACGAAATCACCAGTCCTACATTCACACTTGTAAATGAGCATTTAAACGGACGCCTCCCCCTCTATCACTTTGACGCTTACAGAATTGATGAGGACGGATGGCTTGACAGCGGGTTTGACGAATACCTGTTCGGTGACGGTGTTTGCATAATCGAATGGTCAGAAAACATAGACAGTGTTTTGCCGGAAAATACAATTAAGATAAATATTTCCCGGGACTTAAAAACAAGTGACACAACAAGAATAATTGAAATCTCAAGGTGAGAATTATGAAAATTTTAGCAATTGACAGTTGCAGTAACGTTGCAACAGGGGCGGTTGTTTCTGACGGAGTGGTTGTTTCGGAATTTGTTATAAACAACAAAAAAACACATTCCGTAAAACTGCTTCCCGCAATAGAAAATATGCTTGCCGATGCAGACTTAACCTATAACGACATTGACCTTTTTGCATGTACTACAGGTCCAGGCTCTTTTACGGGACAGCGAATAGGTGTTGCAACACTAAAAGGTCTTGCACACGCAGTAAATAAACCCGTAGTGGGAGTTTCATCATTAAAATCCCTTGCATATAACGTAAAATACTTTGACGGTCTTATTTGCCCTATAATGGATGCAAGACGCCAACAGGTTTATACCGCAACCTTTGACGGACAACTAAATACAATATGCGAAGACAGAGCAATGGCACTTAGCGATTTGCTTGATGAACTAAAGGGTAAAAAGGTGATTTTTTTAGGCGATGGAGTTGCATCATTTAAAGATATAATTACCGACACATTAGGTAACAATGCCTTTTTTGCACCCCCAAATCTTGTTAATTCAAGAGGAAGCAGCGTGGCAATGTGTGCGATGGAAACGGAAAACCACCAGAGATACGACCAGTTATTACCAAGTTATTTAAGAATGTCCCAGGCGGAAAGAGAATTACAAAACAAAAATAAGGAGTGAATACAATGGAAAGACGCGACAAACACAACTACTATTTAGACATTGCCGAAACAGTACTTGAAAGAGGCACATGTCTTAGAAGAAATTACGGCGCAATCATTGTTAAGAACGACGAAATTATCTCCACAGGTTACACAGGTGCACCAAGAAGCCGTAAAAACTGCATAGACTTAGGTGAATGCAGAAGACAAAAACTTAACATTCCAAGAGGGCAAAGATATGAACTTTGCAGAAGCGTACACGCCGAAGCAAATGCAATTATCAGTGCATCAAGGGACAAGATGCTTGGTGCTACAATGTACATAGCAGGTAAAGAAGCAGATACAAAAGAACTTATTGAGAATGCTTCAAGTTGTGCAATGTGTAAAAGACTTATTATTAACGCAGGTATCGATAAAGTAGTTTACAGAAAGTCTGAGAACGAATATTCTGTAGTATATGTTCAGACATGGATTGACAACGACGAGTCGCTAACTGACGAATTAGGTTATTAAAAGCCGAAAATATACGAACAACATATAGTGAATACAAAGAATAATAATGATATAATTGACATAAGGAGATGAGTACTTATGGAAATTATATCATTATTTAGTTCACAGCCAAAAAGTAAATTAATAGAAGTTGACGTTTCAGAGATTGAAACAAATCCCAATCAGCCAAGAAAAGATTTTTATGACGAGTCCATTGACGAACTTGCACAGTCAATAAGTAAATACGGTTTAATTCAGCCTATAACCGTACGAAAAGGCACAAAGAATAAATATCAACTTGTGTCGGGAGAACGGCGTCTCAGAGCCTGTATAAAGGCAGGTCTTAAAACGGTTGATGCAATTTTGGTTACTGCCACAAACTGCGACAGTGCTGCTATGGCACTAATTGAAAACCTTCAAAGAGAAAATCTTAATTTTTTGGAAGAAGGCGAAGCATACAGTAATTTAATTACGGATTTTTGTCTTACTCAGGAAGAACTGGCGGGTTGCCTTGGTAAAAGTCAGGCGTATATTGCAAACAAATTAAGAACTTTAAAATTAAGCGATAAAATCAAGGCAATTATAAGAGAAAATAAACTCACAGAACGCCACGCAAGAGCACTCCTTAAAATTGACACGGAAAGTTTAAGACAGACTGCAGTAGAATATATCGTTAAAAAGAATTTAAACGTTGCAGAAG
>JAFQVC010000066.1 GCA_017408205.1 Clostridia bacterium
AACAGAGTTATAAATATCAACATACAACAATTTTAATTTTTTGTTGACAAAGCAAATTTTCAAAATTATCTGTTAAATTTGTTTATAACAAAATTTTTATCAACACATTTTTCAGCAGGCAGTTTTCTTACTGTCAGTAAGAGAAAAAGGGTTGTTAACAGTTTTGACAGGGTATAATAATAATAGTAATAAAATATAAAGTAATTTAGTTTTATATTGGAGGAAAAAAATATGATTTTCAGTTGTGACAGAAATCAATTAAAGGAATGTATAAATATAGTTCAGAAAGCAGTTTCAACTCATTCATCAATGCCTGTTTTGGAAGGTATCTTAATTACAACAGATACAGATAAAATTATTTTAACAGGAAATAATTTGGAAATCGGCATTGAGGCATCAGTTGAAGCAACAGTTGACAGAAACGGTGCAGTTGTAGTTAATTCACGTCTTTTCGGTGATATTATAAACAAATTTACTGGTGATATCGTTACCTGTAACTGCGAAGAAAACAACGTTTTAAATTTAAAATGCGGTAATTCAAAATTTAAAATTACAGGTATTAATCCCGAACAGTTTCCTGAAATTGCAAAAAACAAAGACCGCGACTTGTACTGCGTGTCTATGGAACAAAGACAGTTTCGCGAATTAGTAAGACATACATATTATGCAACGGGTATTTCAAGCCCCAACATAATTTTAACAGGTTGCTATTTTGAAGCGTCAAACGGTAAAGCAAATATGGTAGGTGTTGACGGCTACCGCCTTGCTTACAGAAAAATAGAAAAAGAAAATATTATTGTTACAAGTCCCGAAAATTATCAGAAAATCGGTACAATTATTCCGTCACGCTCACTTGTTGAACTGTTGAAAGTAACAGATGATACAGAAAAAACAATAAATATTTACGGTAGTGCAAAACACGTACGCTTTGAATTTGAAAACGTAATTTTTGTGTGCAGAATTATTGAAGGCGATTTCATTGACTACAATAAAATTCTTCCCGATTCAAACCTTACAACTGTCAGATTAAAAGGTTATGAACTGCTATCTGCAGTAGAGCGTGCATCACTTATTATTACAAATGATGCAGGACGTGCACCTGTAATATTAGACATTGAAAACGGTGAAATAAAAATTGACTGCGAAACAAGTGCAGGAACTGTAAAAGAACTTATTTCTGTTGATATGGTAGGAGAAAACGTAAAAATCGGCTTTAACAATAAGTTTTTACTTGATGCCTTAAAGGCGGTTGATACCGATGACATTACACTTTCATTCTCAGGACCTATGAAACCGTGCCTGATTACACCTGTCAGCGGCGACGATTACAAATATTTAGTACTTCCATTAAAACTATGATAAGAGTAAAAGCGGTAAAAAAATCGTCACAAAATATTGAAATTACAACTGAATATATAAAACTTGACCAGTTTTTGAAATTTTGCGGTTTTGCCGAAAGCGGAAGTTTTGCAAAGGAACTTATCTTAAACGGTGAAGTTAAAGTTAATAACGAAGTATGCACAATGCGGGGTAAAAAACTCCGCATCGGTGATAAAATTTCTGTAGGAAATCAAATATATTATGTATGTTAACAGTATTTACCTTAAAAATTTCAGAAACTACAAATTCGGAGAAGTTCATTTTTCACAGGGCACAAATGTAATTTACGGACCAAACGGTATAGGAAAAACAAATATTTTAGAAGCAATATATTTTCTTTCTTACGCACGTTCCCACAGATTTAATACCGAAAATGATTTAATACTTTTCGGGGAAGAAAATGCGCAGATTAAAGCAGATGTTTTCTGCGGTGGACGTAACCGTAAATTTGACATCAATTTAATGAAAAATAAGAAAAAGCAAATAAGTGTCAACAACGTATCTGTTAATAAAACAAGCGATTTGCTCGGTTTTTTAAATGTGGTTATGTTTTGTCCCGAAGATTTAAGGATAGTTAAGGGCTCACCGAAAGAAAGACGCCGTACCATTGATATGGGTATGTGCCGTTTCGGCAAAAATTACTTTAAAATTCTGTCCGATTATTCTAAAGTACTTGAACAACGAAACAAACTTTTAAAAGACAAGGCACAAGACGATGTTGTGGAAATATGGACTGAAAAACTTGCAATGTGCGGTGCAAAACTGTATCTTGCACGAAAAAATTATATTGAAAAACTGTCCCAAACCGCATCAGTTATTCATAAAGAAATATGTAACGAAACCTTAAGATTTGAATACAAATGCGGAATAAATATTTCAAATAACGGTTCAGAGAAAGAAATATATGAAGATTTTTTAAAGGAACTTAAGTTTAATCTTTTAAAAGACAAACAGTTTGAAATAACAAACTACGGGTGCCACAGAGACGATTTTAAAATATTTATAAACGAAATTGACAGTAAGTTTTATGCAAGTCAGGGACAACAGCGTACCTGCGCAATTGCCCTTAAAATGGCACAGTTAAAAATGCTTGAAGATTTTTACAAAGAAACACCAGTATTGCTTCTTGACGATGTACTGTCAGAACTTGACGAGGACAGACAAAACTATATTTTAAACAATATAAAAGGAATACAGACAATAATTACCTGCACCAATACTGAAAAATTCAAAGGTCAGGCAAATCTTATTGATGCAGGAACAATTGGGGAGAAATAAAATGTATATCCATTTGGGAGAAAACACCGTTATTAATACAGCGGACATAGTAGCAATAATAGACCTTGACAATACCACAGTTTCAAAAACCACCCGTGATTTTTTAACAAAGATGGAAAAAGAGGGTAAAGTGGTAAACGTAACGGAAGAATTACCTCGTTCAGGTGTAATATGCAACAAAAACGGTAAAGAAACGGTGTATATTTCACAGATATCACCCCAGACATTGCAAAAACGATTTGAAAGCGAAAAAATAATATATAACAGTATAGGGTGAAAAACCCGAAAGGAATTGATAAAATGGCGGAAAACACAAATAACAACTACGGTGCCGGTCAGATTCAGGTTTTAGAAGGACTTGAAGCGGTAAGAAAACGCCCCGGTATGTATATCGGCTCAACAGATGAACGCGGACTTCATCATCTTGTTTACGAAATTGTAGATAACTCTATTGACGAAGTTTTGGCGGGCTATTGTACTGAAATATACATTTCCATTAACGGGGACAACAGTATAACCGTAACAGATAACGGACGCGGTATCCCGACAGGTATGCACCCGAAAATGGGCATCCCCGCAGTAGAAGTTGTATTTACCAAACTTCACGCCGGCGGTAAGTTCGGCGGCGGCGGATACAAAGTATCAGGGGGTCTTCACGGCGTTGGTGCGTCAGTTGTAAATGCTCTTTCAGAATGGCTGGAAGTTAAAATTTACGACGGTGAAAATATAAAAACACAGCGTTTTGAAAGAGGTCACACCGTTTCAAAACTTGAAACTGTAGGAAAAACGGATAAAAAAGGTACGGAAGTTACCTTTAAACCCGACTACAAAATATTTGAAACTCTGGAATTTGACTATGATACTTTGCTTACAAGAATGAGAGAGCAGGCGTTTTTAAACGGCGGCGTTAAAATTATTCTTGAAGACAAAAGGGCAGAGGAAGAAACAAAGGCAGAACTTTTCTATGAGGGCGGTATCCGTTCCTTTGTTGAGTATAAAAACGAAAAGACAGAGCCAATCCACGACGGAGTTATATATGTAAGCGGTAAAAAAGATACTTCAATGGCGGAAATCGCTATGCAATATACCACCAATTACAGCGAAAATATGACAAGTTTCTGTAATAACATTCACACAACAGAGGGCGGTACTCACGAAACGGGCTTTAAAACTGCACTGACAAGAGTACTTAACGACTATGCAAGAAAGTATAAACTGTTAAAAGACAACGACAAAAATCTGTCGGGTGAAGATGCAAGAGAGGGCTTGACGGTAATTATTTCAGTAAAAGTTGAAGAGCCACAATTTGAGGGACAGACTAAAACAAAACTTGGTAACAGCGAAGTAAGACCTTTAGTTGACAGTATAGTAAGCGAAGAATTAGAGGCATTTTTAGAAGAAAACCCATCCGTTGCAAGGGCAATAATTGAAAAGACATTACTTGCAGCACGTGCCCGTGAAGCCGCAAGAAAAGCAAGAGAGGCAACAAGAAAAACACCTCTTGGCTCAAGCACACTACCCGGTAAACTTACTGACTGCATTGTAAAAGACCCTACTAAGACAGAAATATATATCGTCGAGGGTGACAGTGCGGGCGGCTCTGCCAAAAACGGACGAGACAGTAAGTATCAGGCGATACTTCCACTGTGGGGTAAAATGTTAAACGTTGAAAAGGCAAGGGCGGACAAGGTTTACGGAAACGATAAACTAACCCCTGTAATTCAGGCGTTGGGAACAGGTATTGCAGACGGTTTTGATTTGGAAAAATTAAGATACGATAAAATTATTATTATGGCGGATGCCGACGTTGACGGTGCTCATATCCAGACATTGTTACTTACATTTTTCTTCAGATTTATGAGACCGCTTATTGAAACGGGACACATTTATCTTGCAAAACCACCGCTATATAAATTAACAAGGGGTAAAAAGAACGCTGTTGCTTTCAGCGACGAGGAAAGAGACAGAATAAGCGAAGAATTCAAAGACGGAAACCCCGATGCAAAAGTGGATATAAGCAGATATAAAGGTCTTGGTGAAATGAACCCCGAAGAACTTTGGGAAACAACTATGGACCCCAAAAACCGCGTGCTTTTAAAAGTAACTTTAGAGGATGCGGAAAGAGCGGACAACATTTTCAGCGTACTTATGGGTGACGACGTAGAGCCAAGAAGAATTTTCATAGAAGAAAATGCCCAGTATGTAACAAACCTTGACATTTAGTTGTCAGATGGAGGATAAAAATGGCAAAAAATAAGAAATACGAAGATTCACATTTTGAAGAGTACTTAGAAACTCAGACAATTGTGGATATAGACATAGAAAAACGAATGAAGGAAGCTTTTATTGATTACGCCATGAGCGTAATTATATCAAGAGCACTTCCCGATGTCCGTGACGGTTTAAAACCCGTTCACAGAAGAATATTATATTCCATGTTTGAAGAACACTTAACTGTTGATAAACCGTTCTTCAAATCTGCTACCACCGTAGGTAATGTTATCGGTAGATACCACCCTCACGGTGACGCATCTGTATATGATGCAATGGTTCGTCTTGCACAGGATTTCTCAATGAGATATCCCTTAGTTGACGGTCATGGTAACTTCGGGTCAATAGACGGTGACCCCCCTGCCGCATACCGTTACACAGAAGCAAGAATGAGCAAAATCTCAAATTTAATGCTTGAGGCGATAGATAAAAATACCGTTGACTTTTCACCCAACTTTGATGAAAAACGTGAAGAGCCGGTTGTACTTCCTACCCGTATTCCCACACTTTTAATTAACGGTTCATCAGGTATCGCGGTAGGTATGGCAACTAACATTCCGCCCCATAACTTAACAGAAGTTTTAGACGGTGTAGTTGCACAAATAGACAACCCCGACATTACTGTTGAGGAACTGATGGAATATGTAAAAGGTCCCGACTTCCCCACAAAGGGCTCAATTATGGGTAAAAGCGGTATCAGGTCTGCATACCAGACAGGTCGCGGACGTATAATTGTCCGTGCTAAATGCGAAATTGAAACGCACAGAGACGGTTCAAGTTCAATTATTGTAACAGAACTTCCTTATCAGGTTAACAAAAAACTGCTTGTTGAATCTATTGCAGATTTAGTTAAAAACAAGAAAATTGAAGGACTTTCGGATATTGACGACCATTCGTCAGACCGAGTAGGTATCCGTCTTGAAATTTTCTTAAAGAGAGATGCAAATCCTCAGGTAGTATTAAACCAACTTTATAAATTCACAAGGTTGCAGGACAGTTTCTCGGTAAATATGCTTGCAATTAAAGACGGAAAACCCCAGACTATGGGACTTAAAGAAGTAATAGAAGAATTTATCAAGTTCCAGGAAGAAATCGTAACAAGAAGAATACAGTACGATTTGGACAAAGCGCGTGCAAGAATGCACATTTTGGAGGGCTTACGAATTGCCCTTGACAACATTGACGAAATCGTACAGATTATAAGAAATTCTTACGACGACGCCAAAGAAAAACTTATGGAGAGATTCGGTCTTTCAGATATCCAGGCACAAAGCGTACTTGATATGCGTCTTGGTCAGCTTCAGAAACTAAACGGTGAGAAAATTGAGACAGAATATCAGGAACTTGTGGAAAAAACACAAGAGTATATGGCACTTTTAGGTGACCGTACAAAACTTATGGAACAAATTAAGACGGAATTACTTGATATCCGCGACAGATACGGTGACGAACGTCTTACATCCATTGAAGGTGCAATTGACGACATAGAAGACGAGGATTTAATTGAAGTTGAGGACTGCGTAGTTACAATGACACACCTTGGCTATGTAAAACGTCTTCCCGTTGATACTTACAGAGCACAAAACAGAGGCGGTAAAGGTATTATCGGTCTTCAGACAAGGGAAGAAGACTTTGTTGAAACCCTGCTTACCTGCTCAACCCACGACCATCTGCTGTTCTTTACAGACAAGGGAAGAATGTACCGTTTAAAAGGGTACAGAATTCCCGAAGCAGGAAGAACTGCAAAAGGTACGCCAATCGTTAATATGTTACAGCTTGAGCCGGACGAAAAAGTAAATGCAACTATCGCGGTAAAAGAATTTAACGACGAGCAGTATCTTGTAATGACAACCAAAAAAGGTACTATTAAAAAGACAGCATTAAGCGCTTACGATACAGCCCGTAAAGGTGGTATAAGAGCAATAGACTTAGAAGAGGACGACAAACTTATAAATGTTGCTCTGACTGACGGTACAAAGACAATAGTAATCGGTACTTACGGCGGTCTTGCAATAAGATTTAATGAAAAAGACGTACGTCCTATGGGCAGAGTTTCTCACGGTGTAAGAGGTATTAAGTTAAAAGGCGACGACTACGTTGTGGGAATGTGTGTTTGCGAAGACGATGCCGACTTGCTTGTTGTATCAGAACTTGGTTTCGGTAAACGTACACCTATTTCAGAATACAAAGTGCAGTCACGTGGCGGCTTCGGTGTAATGACATACAATATAAGCGAAAAAACAGGTAACATCGCAGGTATTAAAATCGTAAACGACGAGCAGGATATTATGCTTATAACAAGCGACGGTACAATTATACGCCTTGCAGCAAAAGATATAAGCACTTTCGGACGTGTTACAAAAGGCGTAACGCTGATGAGATTTAACGAGGGCGTAAACGTTGTGTCTGTAGCACTTACAGACCATATTGAACAGGAAACTGTAACAGAAGAAGAATAAAAGGAGGATTTTATAAATGGTAACGGGAAATCTTAAAAACTACACAGACGAAAACATTATCGAACTGATTGGAAGTATTAAGGACGAAAGCATTGCATATAATCTTAATGATTTAAAGGCAATTCTGTCAGAAGTTAATACAAGACATTTAGATGACAGTTATGCACAACTGTTAGGCGATTTAATAAGAAAGAAAATTATTGACGGTGACTCTGTTCCCGCTCCAAAAGAAGAGGAAGTAACAGAAGTTCCCGAAGAAAAAGAAGAAAAGCCAAAAAAGAAACCTGATAAAATAGAAAAAATCCAGAACAAAAAAGAAACAAACGAAAACGCGGAGGAAGAAGATTACCCCGTTTTAAGATTTATGGTTGGTTTCTTAAAAGTTTTCGGCTGGATAGTATTTTGCGGATGTATCTGCTATGGCGTTTTTGCAGGAATAACTGAGCATTTAACAAATGTCCGCCTTGCTCTTGGCACAGTATTTACGGGTCTTTTGCTTGGTACAGTTTCTCTTCTTCTTTGCTACAGTAAATCAGAGTCAATTGCAGTTAAACTTGAAATAGTAAAAGGAATTAAAAAATTATGAAAAAACCCGTAGTTTTTTGGGTAATTATCGCAATTTTGCTGGTAATTAATCTTGTTCCGTCAGGAACAGTCCCAAATAATACCGCATATTATAAAGACCTTGAATACCTTGGAATGTATAATGTAAACAGTGTACTTATGGGGGCACCCGATTCCTTACAGATGCCCCTTAACACCAACCATCTGCTTTTAAACGCAGCACAGTTTACAGCGGTTAAAGGTGTGTTTACACCCCTTGTTATTTCCCTGTTTTACCTTGCGGTGCTCGGACTTTCCTTTTATGCACTTATAAAGGCATCAGGTAAATATAAAAAGGTTGTAACTTTGTCGGCGGTACTGTTTCTGGTAACAAAGACTTACTGGTCACATCTGTTTACGGTGCTTCCTTTCGGCGGTGTTTATACTTTCTTCTTATCCGCAGTAATGCTTTTCGCAGGTATGTTTATTAAAAAGGACGCGACGGTTAAGGGAATAATCACCGTAACCCTTGTTACTCTGGCTCTTGGTTTTTACGATACCGTAACTGCACTTGTAGGATGTATTTTTTCTTTGGTAATTGTGGTTTTATATACAGTATCAAAGGGCAGAAAAGAAAAAATCATCTCTTTGGTTTGCGGGTTACTTGCACTTGTGCTGTGCCTTTCATTCTTTATAGGATATAAAGGCGTAAATTATCAGGACAATATGGCTTCTTCCGTAACTTACGGAACGTCAATGTATGACCGGAACTTTAAACCGCAGGATAAGTTTGACGTAATGGGCTTTTATATGAGTAATTTTTCGTATAAAAAGGACTTTTCACAAATGCTTATGAATAACGCCTTTTATGTGGCGGAAACCACACCTTTTAGTGTGTGGGCTTTTGCAAAATCAAGGGTGATGCCCGTAAATATATGGATGTTTGCGGGACTTATGGTGCTTATGATTGTCATTTCGGCAGTTTTCTTAAAAAAGAAAAAACAACAGGGCGGAATTTTGTATCTTGTAATTGCCCTTGCCGTTATTACGGGAATAACACTTAATTTGTCGGGCTACCTTGTGGGAATATCAAACCTTGATGTCAATTTAAGATTGTTTAATCTGGTGCTTGATACAATATTTGCAGTGCTTGTCCCTGCAATAACTTACGAGGTAACAGAAAGACAGAACAATTTAAAAGAAAAATACGGAGTAGAACAATAAAAATAGCACCCAATTAATTTGGGTGCTATTCTTTTTCAAATGTAATGATATCTTCAATTTTACAATCTAATGCTATACAGATTTTGTTTAATATAAAACTGTCATATCTTATAACTTTATTTTTGTAATAATTATCAATTATATGATAACGGATACCTGTACGCTTTGCCAGTTCATATCTTGAAATATTGTAATTTTTAAGAGCCGAATCAAGTGTAATTCTTATCATAAACTCACCTCGAATATATTTTAAAAAATATATACCTTATTGACAATTCCCCTAAAAGAGTATATACTTAAATAGATATATTTATTCAAGGGGGAAATAATATGGCTGAATTTTGTTTGGATTGCTGGAACAAAATCAACGGGACAAGATATGATGAAAGGAAGTATATTATATCAGATGATTTGGACTTGTGTGAGGGTTGCGGGAAGTGGAAACACGTAATTGTTAAGGAACGAAACGGATACTATGGATTTAATATATTTTATTTTTTGTGGAGAATGTTAAGGAAATTATATTGGTGTTTAAAGAGAAACAGAAAGAAATGAAAAAATAAAAAACCACCCAATCGGGTGGTTTTTGCTAAATCAGAATAATGTAGATGCAATTAAAATTTAGCTAAATTTTGCAGCAAGCTGCAAAGCGAAATTATTGCTTCGCAATAGCTAAATAACTCCTTTGGAGTAGCTAAATTAAATTCGCTTTCAGTGTGCGTAGCACATTTAGCTGCCGCAGGCAATTTAGCTGAGCTTGCTCAATTTAGCTCGCAGAACGCGAATTCAGCTGAAAAAAAGACAGATTTCTTTATCGAAATCTGTCTTTTTTTCTGGTTGCCGAACTAGGATTCCCCAAAGGGCCGGTCGGCTCACCTTCATCTGCCACCGGCAGCGGTTCGCCTCCTTCGAATCCTTTTCAATTTATTACCAACAAAAAAAGACACCAAAAGGTGTCTTCGTTTGTTGGTTGCCGAACTAGGATTCGAACCCAGACAAACAGAGTCAGAGTCTGTCGTGCTACCTTTACACAATTCGGCAATGATTTCACTATGATATTTTAGCACTTTTTATTCTGTTTGTCAATGTTTATTTTTTAAATTTATTAATCCAGTTTAAAATATCTTCAAATTTCATATCTCCTGATGCAACAGATAATCCCAAATGAACAACATCCTGATTTGTGCAGTTTATTTTTATACCCTCTGCTTCAAGAAAAGTCAGCATAACATATACGCCAATTCTTTTGTTGCCGTCAACGAAAGCATGATTGGATATTAAAGAAAAACCAAGGGATGCTGCTTTTTCCTCTTTACTTTTATAAAGTTCCTCTCCGCCAAATGTGGCATAAGCGTTATTAAGGGCACTTTCCAGAAGTCCTACATCTCTGACGCCAACGCTGCCGCCGGTTTCCTGGGCAATCAGTTGATGTAAAAGCAAAACCTTTTCTTTACTTAATTTAATCATTTTGCCAACTCCTCAAATGCAGGTTTGAATCTTTGCAAAATTCTTTTTGCTGCTACATCAATTTTTTCGTCGTCGGTAATATGGAAATATGAATTTGAATCTATGTCAATAAGCAGAAATTTCGGCTTGTTGTTTTTAAATATAACTGCCTGACCGTTACTTTCAGCAACTCTTGCAACCTTTGAAAAATTCTGGTTTGCCTCTGTCATGGTAGTAATTGTTTCAGTATTTATATTCATAATTACCTCCTATTATTTATACAATAAATATATCCTACAATTTATATTATATATAAACTGCAGGATATTGTCAACCTTTTATAACGCTTTTTTAAGTTCTAACCTTAAATTATCCGAAATCATTGCAATAAATTCCGAATTTGTGGGCTTACCTTTTGCCTGATTAATTGTAAAACCGAAAATTCCGTTTAGTGTATCGGTGTCGCCCCTGTTCCAAGCAACTTCGATGGCATGGCGTATTGCACGTTCCACTCTGGAAGAGGAGGTATTATATTTCTTTGCCACCGACGGATACAGTTGTTTTGTTATACCGTTAAGTAAGTCTCTGTCATTTAACACCATTAAAATTGATTCTCTTAAATACTGGTAGCCCTTAATGTGTGCAGGCACGCCCACTTCGTGAATGGCGGAAGTAACAACGCTTTCCAAATCATTGCTTTGAAGTTTGGGTGCTTTTCTGTAGCCCGAATTTTGTGCAATCATCCTTATTCTGTTTATAATATGGTCAATGCTTATTGTTTTTGACATCTGGTAGTTTGCACCGAGGCGGTAGGCGTTTTCCACAAAATCTTCCGAAAGATATGTAGATAAAGTAATGATTTTTGGTTTGTGAACAAGTTTCAAACTGTTTAAACGCTCCAAAACGCCAAGACCGTCAAGAGCAGGAAGTACTGCATCAAGAAGTAATATCATCGGCTTTTCTCTTGTTACCATATCTACGGCGGTAAGACCGTCGTGGGCGACACCTAAAATTTCTATATCCTTTGTAAGAGATGCGTAGTCTTTAAAATCATTGCAAAAACTCTTGTTGTTGTCTGCAATAACAACTGTAATTTTTTCCATTGGTAAATTTCCTCCGATTATTATTTTTTTCTCATCCGTCTGTTTTAATTATATAATAATCGATAAGAGTTTACAATGTTTCGGTGGTGAATACTGCACCCAATATTCGACATCAAAAAAAGTCGAAACTTGCGTATATATAGTATTTTGTATCAAAAAAAACACCATATATGGTGTTTTTTGTTTTGCGATATTCGACGATTAAATGTTCAAACTGTCTCCTCTTGACGCAGATATATTGTACCCGTATTTTACAAAAAGTTCCTTTAACTGATTTATATATTCACCTGCTTCAAGGCCTGATGAAAGTTTATTGTTATAAAGCATATATTTCTCGCGGACATCTTTTGGCGAAAGGTTGGGCATTATGACGTTTGCCCCTGCAAGTACCCCTTTAATTCTTCCGTTTTCGTCAACAGAGCCGAGGGCGGTTGTTGCGGGAAGTAAAACTTTCGGGTTTGTAAGGCGTAAAAGCGCAAGGCAAACAAGGGTTTTTTCCACACTTCCTGACGGATAATCAGAGAAAGGCGTGTCACAGTGGGGAATAAAAGGTCCTATTCCAATCATCTGTGGTTTAAAGTTTTGTAAAAAGTATAAATCCTCCGCGATGTTTTCATTTGTCTGAAAGGGTGAGCCCACCATAAAACCTGCCCCTGTCTGAAAACCAAGTTCTTTTAAATTGTTAAGACATTGTACTCTGTCTTTTAAGTGCATGGTTTTGGGGTGCAGTTTGCCGTAGTGGGCGTCGTTTATGGTTTCGTGGCGTAAAAGATACCTGTCCGCACCGGCGTCACGGTACATTTTGTACTGCTCTTTTGACTTTTCACCAAGGGACAGGGTAACTGCACAGTCGGGGTACTTTGCTTTTATGGTTGAAACTATGTCAACTACAAGTTGGTCTGTAAATTTAGGGTCTTCTCCCCCCTGCATAACGAAGGTGCGGAAGCCCTCTTTGTACCCTGTGTCGCAACACAACAGTATTTCTTCTTTTGTAAGGCGGTATCGCTGACACTTTTTGTTGCTTTTACGAAGTCCGCAGTAGTAACAGTCATTTTTGCAGTAACTTGAAACTTCTATAAGACCTCTTATAAAAATTTGATTTCCATAGTGTTTTTTTGCAATCTCTGCACCTTTGTTATAAAGGTACTGCAGGTCTTGTCCGCTTATATTATCTAAAATGTGTAAAAATTCTTCCTTTTCGGCGTAACCGTTATTTGCAATTTTATCAATTAACTGTTTCATAAAATCAAGTCCTTTATAACTTCTCCCGCAATTATAAGCCCTGCAACGCTTGGTACAAAGGAAATACTTGCAGGTGTACGGGCGTTTGTTACGGGAAGTTCCGTAGAAAACACGGTTTTTAAAGACGTAATACCCCGTACTTTCAGTTCACGCCTCATTACCCTTGCTAAAGGGCACACGGAAGTCTTTTTAATATCCGCCACCTGAAATTTTGTTGGGTCAAGTTTATTTCCCGTTCCCATACTGCTGATTATGGGAATATTGTTGTTTTTACAGTTTTCTATAAGAAGAATTTTTGATGTAACTGTGTCGATGGCGTCAACAACATAATGGAAGCCCGACAAATCAATCAGGTTGTCCTTGTCGTAGAAAATTTTATGGACAGTTACTTTTGCCTCCGGGTTAATGTCTGCTATTCTTTCTTTTGCAACGTCAACTTTGTACTGTCCAACAGTTGAATTTAAGGCGTACAACTGTCTGTTTATGTTGGAAACGTTTACCACGTCACAGTCAATAAGGGTAAGTTGTCCTACTCCTGCACGTGCAAGTGCCTCGGCACAAAAAGAGCCAACGCCCCCTACCCCGAAAACCGCAACAGAACTGTTTTTTAGAATATTAACTTTTTCTTCACCGATTAAACCGATAGTTCGCTCAAACATACTACTTTCT
>JAFQVC010000067.1 GCA_017408205.1 Clostridia bacterium
GGATGCCTTTGTTTCTGCAGGAAGTACAGGTGCGGTTATAAGCGGTGCTACACTTATAGTTAAAAGAATAAAAGGTATAAGACGCGCGGCACTTGGTGCAATTATTCCTACCCAAAAGGGCTACACACTTTTGATGGACGGCGGTGCAAACGCAGACTGTACCGAAGATTTTTTACAACAGTTTGCTATAATGGGAAATGCCTATGCCAAAGCATTAATGGGAGTTGATAATCCCAAAATCGGTCTTTTAAATAATGGTGTTGAAGAAACAAAAGGTAATGAAATGTCAAAGAAAGCATACGCTTTATTAAAAGAAACGGATATTAATTTCATTGGTAACATTGAAGCCCGCGAAGTTTTAAACGGTGTTACGGATGTTTTGGTTACTGACGGTTTTTCAGGTAATGTGTTTATTAAAACCACAGAAGGTACTGCAAAGTTTTTCGCAGGACTTATAAAAGAAATGCTTACAAAAAACATTCTGACAAAAATATGTGCTTTAATACTTTCAAAAGGCATTAAGCATATGAAAGACGTACTTAATTCGGATAAGTTCGGCGGTGCTCCTGTTCTTGGGGTAAACGGTGTGGTAATAAAGGCACACGGAAGTTCAAAAGCGGAGGCATTTTACAATGCAATAAGACAGGCATCTGAGTTTGCAAAAAAGGATGTTGTGGGTGCAATAGAACGCAATATATAAAAAATGCTTGACTAATTGCTTGTGTAGTTATAATATAAAATAGATAAATAATTTTTCGGAGGTATAATTTATGGAATTTGAAACAATAAAAAATGCTCTTGTGGAGCAATTCGGTGTAAAAGAATCTGACATTACAATGGACACATCTTTAATTGAAGATTTAGGTGCAGATTCTCTTGATTTGGTAGAACTTATTATGGCAATGGAACAGGAATTTGATATTGAAATTCCCGATGAAGATGTTGAAGGTATTTCAACAGTAGGCGATGCTGTAAACTATGTTAAGGAGAAATTGCAGTAATATAATATGACTGGTTCGGCTTTAAATATCAATTACCAATTTAATAATGAGAACTTACTTTTAACTGCACTTACTCACAGTTCCTATGCAAACGAGCATAAGGTGGAAAGTTACGAACGTCTTGAATTTTTAGGGGACAGTATTTTGTCTTACATTGTAAGTGATTACATATACAATAACTTTACTGAACTTCCCGAAGGCGGACTTTCCAAACTTCGTTCTGCTATTGTTTGCGAAAGGTCTTTAGAGCAGGTTGCAAACAAACTTGAATTCGGAAAGTATTTAAGGTTAAGCAAGGGAGAAGATATGACGGGCGGAAGAACACGCCCGTCTATTTTGGCTGACGTATTTGAATCTGTTCTTGCGGCTGTTTATTTAGATGGAGGAATGGAGCCGGCAAGAAAATTTGTATTTGATTTTCTTGGTGAAAATATTGAGAGTGCAAGAAAAGGTAAAGGTGTATTTGAAGATTACAAAACCAGACTTCAGGAATTAGTTCAGCAAAAGGACAGTCACGCCACTTATGTGGGGGTAAGTGAATCAGGACCTGAACACAACAAGGTTTTTGTTGCGGCGGTTCATATTGACGGTGAGTTTTTGGCTGACGGAAAAGGAAAAAGCAAAAAAGATGCAGAGCAGAATGCTGCAAAAAACGGTCTTATGTTGCTTTTAAGAAATAATGGGGAAATATAAAATAATCCCGATTTTTGTTCCTCACAAAGGGTGCCCCCATCAATGTTCCTTTTGTAATCAGAAGCATATTACGGGACAGACTACAGACGTAACACCTGCTATGGCAGAGGAAATTATTTTAGAATATTTATCTACCATTGACAGTACCAAAAACTTTGTAGAGGTTGCTTTTTACGGCGGCAGTTTTACGGCTATTGATATGGAATTGCAGTGTAATCTTCTGGAAGTAGCCAAAAAGTACAAAGACAAAGGACTTGTACACGGTATCCGTCTTTCAACAAGACCTGATGCCATAAGTGATGAAATACTTGAAAATCTTAAAAGATACGGTGTTACAGACATTGAACTTGGTGTTCAGTCAATGTGCGAAGATGTGCTTTTAAAAAACAACAGAGGACACAGTACAAAACATGTTAAAGACGCAGTTTCTTTAATAAGAAAATACCCTTTTAAACTTGGCTTGCAGATGATGGTGGGGTTAATTGGTGACAGTAAAGAAAAATCAGTTTACACAGCAGTGAAAATTGCAAAACTAAATCCCGATTTTGTAAGGATTTATCCTACTCTGGTATTTGACAACACCCCTATGGCGGAGTTATATAAAGCGGGAGAATTTGTACCGTTAACTGTTGAACAAGCGGTAGATATATGCAGAGAAGTTAAGGACATTTTTGATAAAAATAATATTAAAATTATAAGAATAGGACTTTTGGTAACGGAAGACGAAGCAAAGGAAAATCTTCTTGACGGTCCGTATCATCCGAGTTTTAGAAATTTATTGTAGCGGAGGTGAACAGAATATGCGTTTAAAATCCATTGAAATGACAGGGTTCAAGTCATTTGCCGACAGAACTTTTGTTGAATTCGGCGACGGAATTACTGCCATTGTAGGACCTAACGGAAGCGGAAAAAGTAATATTTCCGATGCCGTAAAATGGGTTATGGGTGAACAAAGTGCCAAGTCACTTCGCGGCGGAAATATGCAGGATGTTATTTTTTCGGGTACAGAAAAACGTAAACCGCTTGGTTTTGCGGAAGTAACGCTTGTTGTTGACAATTCCGACAGAGCATTAAAAATTGATTATGATGAAGTTTCAGTTACAAGACGTGTTTTCCGTTCAGGCGAGGGCGAGTATTTTATTAACAAAACTGCTGTACGCTTAAAAGATATTCACGAACTATTTATGGATACAGGTGTAGGCAGAGACGGTTATTCTATAATAAGTCAGGGTAAA
>JAFQVC010000068.1 GCA_017408205.1 Clostridia bacterium
GCAAATATACCAGGTGCAAACATTATGCACAACGAATTTTTTGTTGGTACAGGGCAGGAAGAACATTTTGTAATAGATTATGGTCGTATTTTACACGAGGGCGGTTTGTTTGACCTATTGTATTTAGGTGTTAAACTTGGCATTTACCCATCACTTATTTTCTTGGGTATTGGTGCTATGACTGATTTTAGTCCTCTTATTTCAAACCCCAAGAGCTTAATGCTTGGTGCTGCAGCACAACTTGGTGTATTTGTTGCATTCTTCGGTGCAATACTATCTGGCTCATTTACACTTGGCGAAGGTATGTCAATTGGTATTATCGGCGGTGCCGACGGTCCTACTGCTATTTTGGTAACAAAACAGTTGGCTCCAACATTGTTACCCGCTATTGCTATTGCGGCATACTCATATATGGCGTTAATTCCGATTATTCAACCGCCTATTATGAAACTTTTAACTACTAAAAAACAACGTGAAATTAAAATGGAACAATTACGTACTGTAAGCAAAAAAGAAAAGATTTTATTCCCGATTGTTACTGCTACTGTTGTAATTTTAATAATTCCTGATGCCGCACCGCTTATTGGTATGTTAATGCTTGGTAACCTGTTTAAAGAAGCGGGTGTTACTGACAGACTTTCAAAAACTGCGCAGAACGAACTTATTAACATTGTTACAATATTCTTAGGCGTAACTGTTGGTGCTACTGCATCTGCACAGTCATTCTTAAATCCAAAAACTCTTCTTATAGTAGTTTTGGGACTTGTTGCATTTTCAATAAGTACAGCGGGCGGTTTGCTTGGCGGTCAGGTTATGTACTTCATGACAAAAGGAAAAGTAAATCCGTTAATTGGCTCTGCAGGTGTATCTGCTGTTCCTATGGCTGCACGTGTGTCTCAGACAGTTGGACAGAAAGAAAATCCCACAAACTATTTGTTAATGCATGCTATGGGACCTAACGTTGCAGGTGTTATCGGCTCTGCTGTTGCTGCAGGTGTATTCCTTACATTTGCACGAATCTTAGGAATTATATAAAGGAGGAAATAATTATGGCAAAGGTTAAAATTACCGAAACCGTATTAAGAGACGCTCATCAGTCTTTGATTGCTACAAGAATGTCAACTGAAGATATGCTTCCAATCATTGAGAAACTTGATGACGTAGGATATAACGCTTTAGAAGCATGGGGCGGCGCTACATTTGATGCATGTCTCAGATTTTTAAATGAAGACCCTTGGGAACGTTTAAGAAAGTTTAAAGATAAAGCAAAGAAAACACCATTGCAGATGCTTTTCAGAGGACAGAGCATTCTGGGATACAGACATTATGCTGATGACGTAGTTGAATATTTTGTACAGAAAAGTATTGCAAACGGTATTGATATTATAAGAATATTTGACGCTTTAAATGACGTAAGAAACTTAAAAACTGCTATTAATGCAACTAAGAAAGAGAAAGGGCACGTTCAGGCTGCACTTTCTTACACAATCAGTCCTGTTCATTCAAACGAATCTTTTGTAAAACTTGCAAAAGAA
>JAFQVC010000069.1 GCA_017408205.1 Clostridia bacterium
ATTGATACAAGTGACGTTGTTTTAAGCGACGATATAATGGAACTTGCAGAAGTTCTTTCAAAAAATACTCACGAGGTGTGGGCAATGGGAAGAATTAAAGATGGCTGGAAGTACGGAGAAAAGCGAAATGATGATTTAAAAGAAACTCCCTGCCTTATACCTTATGAACAACTATCAGAGTCGGAAAAGAAGTACGACAGGGAAACTGCACTAAATACCTTAAAATTAATTGTAAAATTGGGCTACAAAATAGAAAAAACGGAACTTTAAGTTCCGTTTTTTTATAGAGTTATATTTCCTTTATACATTTTAATAACGTCTTGTCTGATAATCTTGTTTTCGGGTTTTGACAGGTTACTGTCAGCATTTAAAATATCCGTTACTGCATCTCCTGCAATTTTGACAAGGTCCAAATCTTCGTACAGATTAGCAATAGTAAGAGGAGGAAGACCGTGTTGGCTTGTGCCGAAAAATTCCCCTGGTCCACGAAGTTTCAAATCCTGTTCTGCAATTACAAAGCCGTCATTTGTATCCGTCATTACTTTCATTCTGTTTTGTGCCACTTCACCGCCGTCACAAAACATAATGCAGTATGACTGCCACTGGCCTCGTCCAACTCTGCCCCTTAACTGATGCAGTTGGGAAAGACCGAAACGTTCTGCGTTTTCAATTACCATTACCGAGGCGTTAGGCACATTTACACCGACTTCTATAACTGTAGTACTTACAAGTACATTTGTTTCTCCCGACACAAAACGGGACATTATTTCATCTTTTTCTGTTCCTTTTAATTTACCGTGAATAACATCAACGGTGTATCCCGAAAAAACTGTATTTTGCAAAGATTTCGCAAATTCAGTTACCGCCTTTAATTCTGTGGCTTCGTTTTCGTTAACCATAGGGCACACGATGTAAACCTGACGCCCCTCGTTAATATTTTTTATCATAAAATTGTTTATACGTTCACGCATATTTTCGTCAACGCTGTATGTTTTGACTTCTTTTCTGCCCGGAGGCATTTCGTTTATTACCGAAACATCAAGGTCACCGTAAAGAACAAGGGCAAGGGTTCTTGGGATAGGTGTTGCAGTCATTACAAGGGTGTGAGGCATTTTGCCTTTCCCCGAAAGTGCACTTCTTTGCTCAACACCGAAACGATGTTGCTCGTCGGTAACCACCAAAGACAGATTATTAAATTCCACATCTTTTTGTATTAGGGCGTGAGTACCTACAATCACACTGTAACTTCCATCTTTTATCTTTTGGAGTGCCTCGCGTTTTTCTTTTGCTCTCAGATTACCTGTTAAAAGAACTACGTTTACGTCAAGCACATCTTTTAAGTATGAGTAATGTTGTTTTGCAAGTATTTCTGTAGGTGCCATCATTGCTCCCTGACCGCCGTTTTTTGCCGCTATCAAAAGGGCAATTGCGGCAACTACAGTTTTTCCGCAACCAACGTCACCCTGAACAAGCCGGTTCATCAGTTTCCCGCTTTTTGTATCATTTATAATATCTTTTACGGTGTTTAAC
This sequence comes from Clostridia bacterium, assembly GCA_017408205.1. GTDB lineage: Bacteria > Bacillota > Clostridia > Monoglobales > Firm-18 > RGIG1864. Next base: position 1,531 of record JAFQVC010000069.1, read on the forward strand.
TGTGCATTTGTTAATTGATACGGTAGTTTTTTTATAAAATCTGACGCAATTTCCGTACCGTTATCAAAAACTGTACCTTTTAGTTTGTTTTTCGCTTTGTTAAGTAATCTTAATCCAAGTTGAAGATAAAACAGTTCGTCAAATGCAAGGCGGTTTCTTGCAAAAAATGCTGCCTGATTATTCTTTGGAAAATGGATATTTGAAATGGCATATCCGATACCGCAAAGCCCGTACTTTTCCCGTATATATGGCGGAAGATTTTCGGGTATTTCCGAAACATAGGGGATACATTGTTTTATTGTTTTAACCACCATATTGTGGGACAGATTTTTGGTAAGTGAATACACGGGAACGTTGGCGTTTGTAGTAGTTGCCTTGTCGGAACGCTCAAGCACACGAAGTGCCATTTCTTTTCCGTACAGGGAAACAGAAACATCGCCATAGGCGTTATACCAACCGTTGTAATCAAAGTTCTGTGCGAGCCAGTCCTGATTAAACCAGGTAATTGTGATTGTATCGTTCCCGTCTGTGGCGTACAGTTTGTGTACGGTGAGTTTGCTTTTGGTACGCATAGATTTAATGGGTGCCAAAGCAGTTATCCTTATACACCCGATTTGTCCGCCGCCAATCTCTCTTATTGGTTTTACAGTTCTGTCTGAGTAAAAACGGGGATAAAATTTAAGCATATCTCCTATTGTAGATATGCCTAAATGCTGAAACAATTTTAAGTTTTTTTCTCCAATACCTTTTAATGTTTCAATACTTTTTTCAATCATTTTTTTATCCTTATTCTACGCTTACGATGTAGTAGTATATGGGCTGACCGCCGTAGTAAACCATAACGTCGCAGTTTTTATACTGAGAAGACAACGCGTTTTCAAGTTCAGCCGCCTGTTCTTCGTTAATGCCCTCGCCGTAGTACACGGAAATCATAGTGCTGTCTTCGTCAACCATTTTATTTAAAATTTCCTGTGCAACTTTATCAACGTTATCGGAGACAGTAACGATTTTACCTTCTACAAGTCCCATAATATCGTCTTTTTTAATTTCGATTCCGTCCATTTCAGAATCGCGGGAAGCAAATGTAACTGAACCCGATTTAACTGTAGTAATTGCATCGTTCATTGTCTGCTCGTTGTCTTCGGAAGAAACAGAGGGGTCAAAGGAAAGCATTGCAGTCATACCCTGAGGTATAGATTTTGTAGGAATTACTACAACGTTTTTGTCAGTTAATTCGCACACCTGCTGAGCCGCAAGGATTATGTTTTTATTGTTGGGCAAAACAAATACCGTTTTTGCATTTACTTTTTCAACAGCGTCAGCAATATCTTCGGCACTTGGGTTCATACTCTGACCGCCTTTTACTATCTGGTCAACGCCCACATCTGTAAACAGTGCCTCAACACCGTCACCGTTTGCAACTGACACAATACCCATTTCCTTTTCGGGTTCTTTTGGTGCGGAAATAGTTTCGCTGTGCTGAATTTTCATATTGTCAATTTTAATATTTGACAAATCACCAATTTTAACCGCCTGCTCAAGAACAAAACCGGGGTTGTTGGTGTGAATGTGTACTTTAACAATATCCACATCCTCAATTACAAGCATACTGTCACCGATTTTTTCTATTGATGCACGGAATGTCGCAATACTGTAATTCGCAGATTTTTTGTTAATTATAAATTCTGTGCAGTACATAAATTTTATGTCTGCGGTATCTATGTTTTCTTTATTGACTTTCGTCTGAGCAACTTCGATTTTTTCGTTGGCTTCAACGGGGTTGCCTTTCAGTGCCTCAAGCATACCCTGTAAGATTACCAAAAAGCCCATACCGCCCGCATCAACAACGCCTGCCTGTTTTAAGACGGGCAACATTTCGGGTGTTTTGTCAAGGGCTTCTTTTGCACCTTGTGCAACTTGTTCTAAAAATGATGTTAAATCCTCTGCGGTTTCGCAGATTTCCATTGCTTTTTCTGATGCTACACGGGCAACTGTTAAAATTGTACCCTCTGTTGGCTTCATTACTGCTTTGTATGCAGTATCTGAGGCAGATTTAAGGGCATTTGCAAAAGCCACAATGTCTATGGTGTCAAGACCTTTAACTCCTGTTGAAAGTCCACGGAACAACTGTGACATAATAACACCGCTGTTACCTCTTGCGCCTCTTAATGAAGCACTTGCGATAATCTGGGCAATTTCTGATACAGAAGTACTGTCTGTTGCAAGCAACTCTCTTGATGCGGCACTTACTGTCATTGACATATTGGTACCTGTATCTCCATCGGGAACAGGGAACACATTTAAATCGTCAACCATCTGTTTCTGGTTGGCAAGATTGTTTGCACCGCTTATTACCATACTTTTAAAAAGTACTCCGTCTATAATATTCTGCAATATGTTCACCCCTAACTAACACGGACACTTTCCACGTTAACGCTTACTGATTTTACAATAAAGCCCGTAAGATTTTCAATGTCGTATTTAACTCTTTCAATTATTCCGTCGCAAATTGTTTTAATATTTGCACCGTATTGTATAATTACATGTATCTCAATTACAAGACCGTCTTCGTTAGAAGTAACTTTAATGCCTTTTTTGGCGGACGACTTTTTTAGCAGCGATGCCAGACCGTCTGCTGTGTTCCGTGTTGCCATACCAACCACGCCGTAGCATGTCATAGCGGCTTCACCTGCGATACTTGCCAGAACGTCGTTGTCAACCATAATTTCTCCACAACTGTTTGTTATTGAAGCATACATAAAATCACTGCCTTTCCATTTTATATATAACTATTTTAATACAAAACTCAAAAAATATCAATACTATTTTAAATTTTAAGAATATTTTTATATAAAATCAAAAAAAATATTAATAAATGGGTGGTGCATTATGCTTAAAATTATCGGATTTTTTTCAGGACTTATAAACGGACTTTTAGGTACTGGCGGAGGAATTATTTTGGTTACCGCAACTAAAATTATGGGAGTGAAACCAAAAATCGCACACGCAACAGCACTAACTGTTATATTGCCCTTGTCATTGGTGTCAATTATTATGTATTTTAAAAACGGACAATTAGAAGTGTTGCCTGCAGTTTTAATTAGTGCAGGAGGAGGGGTAGGCGGATTTCTTGGTGCAAAATTGCTCAAAAAAACCCCTGACAAATGGCTTAAAATTCTTTTTGGAATAACCACCATTGTCCTTGGGGTAATGATGTTTCGGAGGTAATTTATGTATGTTTTGCTTGTACTGACGGGGGTATTATCTGGAATAATAACAGGAATGGGACTTGGCGGAATTGTGCTTATTCCCGCCCTTACCATGCTTTTTGACTATCCGCAAAAGGTGGCGCAGGGAATTAATCTTGTGTATTTTATACCCACATCACTTGTAGCCCTTTTTGTTCACAATAAAAACAAAAACCTTGACTTGAAACTTACCGCGCCCCTTGCAATATGGGGTGTTTTGGGTGCAATTGCCGGAAGTATGCTTGTGGGGATTATCCCTCCGCAGATTTTAAGAAAAATATTTGCAGTACTGCTTGTGGTAACGGGAATATATCAGGTTGTTACAGTAAAAAAATAAAGGAATTGGTTAACCCAATTCCTTTATATATTTATCTATCGATTTTGCCGCTGACTTTCCTGCACCCATTGCAAGTATAACCGTTGCGGCACCTGTTACCGCGTCTCCTCCTGCAAATACGCCTTTGATACTTGTTTCACATGTTTCTTCGTTTGTTTCAATTCCACCCCAGGATTTTGTGTCAAGACCTTCTGTTGTTGATTTGATTAGTGGGTTTGGTGACTGACCTATTGCAATAATTACAGTATCAATATCTGTTACATATTCGCTTCCCGGCTTGGGAACGGGTTTTCTTCTTCCTGATGCGTCGGGCTCTCCGAGTTCCATTTCAACACATTTAATGCCCGTCACGAAACCGTCTTTACCCGTAATTTCTACGGGGTTTGTAAGGGTTTTAAAGATTATGTCTTCTTCTTTTGCGTGGTGCACTTCTTCAAGTCGGGCAGGCATTTCCTTTTCGGAACGTCTGTATATAATATAAACTTCTTCTGCACCAAGGCGTTTTGCACATCTTGCGGCATCCATTGCAACATTTCCGCCGCCTACTACTGCAACTTTTTTGCCTGCTCTTACGGGAGTATCGTATTCGGGAAACTTGTATGCTTTCATCAGGTTAATTCTTGTTAAAAACTCATTAGCGGAATAGACACCATTTAAGTTTTCACCCGGTATATTCATAAAACTCGGCAGACCTGCACCGCTTCCTATAAACACCGCTTTATAGTTTTGCTCATTTAACAGTTCATCAATTGAGAAAACTCTTCCCGCAACCATATTGGTTTTTATTTCTACGCCCATTTCTTTTAGCAAATCTATTTCTTTTTGCACTATATCTTTTGGCAGACGAAACTGCGGAATTCCGTACATTAAAACACCGCCTGCGGTGTGGAATGCTTCAAACACAGTTACTTTGTAGCCCATTTTTGCCAGGTCGCCCGCACAGGATAAACCTGCCGGACCCGAGCCGATAACCGCAACTTTTATTCCGTTACTTTGTGGCATTTCTATTTGTTCTTTGCCATTTTTCAAGTGGTAGTCTGCTACAAAACGTTCAAGACGGCCTATGGCAACACTTTCACCTTTTATACCTCTTACGCATTTGCTCTCACATTGTGTTTCCTGAGGGCACACGCGTCCGCAAACAGCAGGAAGTGAGTTTGTGGTTTTTATGATTTGGTAGGCATCTTCAAAGTTACCCTTTGTTATCTCCTGTATAAATTCGGGAATCTGAACATTTACGGGACAACCGTTTACACAGGGTTTGTGTTTACAGTTTAAGCATCTTTCTGCCTCTGTAACCGCCATTTCTTTTGTGTAACCAAGAGCAACTTCCTTAAAGTTTTTGTTTCTTACATTACCTGCCTGAACGGGCATTTCTACTTTTTTGGGGGACATATTAGGCATTATCTCATTCCCTCCAATCTGCAGTTATGCTCTTTTCTTGAACAGGTTTCCTGCTCTTTATACATATATGAACGTCTTATTGCTTCGTCAAAGTCAACAAGATGACCGTCAAAGTCGGGACCGTCAACACAGGCAAATTTTGTTTCTCCGCCAACTGTCAGGCGACAACCTCCGCACATACCTGTTCCGTCTATCATAATTGAGTTCATACTTACTATTGTTTTTATTCCGTATGGTTTTGTAACATCGCATACTGCTTTCATCATAACTAAAGGTCCTATTGCAATTACCATATCGTATTTGTTTCCTCTTTCCAGCAGGTCTTTTAATACGTCTGTTACAAAGCCCTTGTCGTCTGTAGTTATATAATGGTTGTCCGAAACAGCAGCAATTTCGTCTTTCAGAATTATCAAATCATCATTTTTAAAGCCCGTAATAACGTCAACTTTTGCACCCATTTTGTGCAATGCTTTCGCCTGTGGGTATGCTATGGCTGTACCAAGACCGCCACCGATAACGCAGGCACTTTTTATACCGTCTAAGTGGGAGGGGGTGCCTAAAGGGCCTACAAAGTCAAGAATACTTTCGCCCTCTTTTTTTGTGTTTAGTTTTGAAGTGGATGAGCCCACTATTTGAAAAATAATGGTTACAGTTCCTTTTTCTTCGTCGTAATCCGCTATAGTTAAGGGTATTCTTTCACCTTTTTCGTCAATTCTTAAAATTATAAACTGTCCCGCTTTTGCTTTTTTTGCAATGTGGGGTGCAGCTATTTCCATTAAAGTAACAGTAGGGTTCAACTCTTTTTTTGTAATAATTTTGTACATTTTTTTCATTCCTTTGCCTTAGGGTAATTTTTGTCACAATGCTTATTATATACTTTTTTATATACAAATTCAATGGAAATTATCGCAAGTATTCCCTGATTATGTTACGAACAATCGGCCCGCATACAGATGAACCGCTTCCGCCGCTGTATTCAAGCATAACGGCAACTGCAATTTCGGGGTCTTCTGCAGGAGCGAAGGCAACAAACCAGGTGTGCTCCTTGTTTTTTTGCAATACCGTCTGCTCGTTTTCCGCAGTTCCTGTTTTTCCTGCTACGGTAATACCGCTTATCATAGCAGAAGTACCAGTGCCCTGTGTTACTGTTTTTACCATCATATCGGTAATGTAGTGGGCATTTTCTTTTGACATGGCAACAGTCAGTTGCTTTGGTTTTTCGGAAAGGATGGTTACTCCCGAGTTGTTCGTAGCGTGCGAAACCAACCTTGGTTCCATTATAATTCCGTCATTTGCAACTGCACAGGCAACCAACGCCATCTGCAAAGGAGTAGCAAGGGTATTGCCCTGCCCCATTGCAAGTGCGGCGGTTTCTGCATCTTCTTTTACAGATGACGGGAATATGCTTTTTGCCGCAGGAAAATCATAGTCGGGCTCTTTGTTAAAGCCAAAGTTTTCTGCGGTGGATTTTAATTTGTCAAAGCCGACGGTAACACCTAACTGACAAAAGGCAACGTTACTTGACACTTCAAATGCTCTGTTAAAGGTAATGTTTCCGTATGCCTTGCCTCCGCTGTTGCTCACGGTTTTTCCGCCAATTTCCACATTGCTTTTGTCTTCAAATACCGTGTCCTGAAGTCCCAAATCCAAAGCGGTGGAGGAGGTGAGTATTTTGAAGGTAGAGCCGGGGGCGTAAAGGCCGCTTGTGGCTCTTGGCAAAAGGGGACTGTTCTCGTTATCCACAAGGTTTTCCCATTGTTCCGCAAGGATATTGGGGTTAAAGTCGGGTTTGCTTACCATTGCAAGTATTTCTCCCGTTTTAGGGTTTATTGCAACTGCGGAACCGTTTCTGTTGCCGATGGAATTATACGCAACTTTTTGCAGTTCGTGGTCAATGGTGAGGTAAAGGTTGTAACCGTTTTTCTTGTTGCCCGTAATGTTTAAACCACCAAGACCGTACTGACCTAAAAGAAGTTGATTGTATTTCGATTCCAGCTGACTTTTACCGTATATACGGGAATTGTAGCCAATTATATGGCTGTACATATTGTTGTAAGGGTATGTTCTTTCACCGTCTTTTGACTGCGCTAAAATTACGCCCTCTTTGTCCAAAATCATACCTCTGTCAATGTCTTCTTCATACGCCCATTGTCTTTGGTTGTACGGGCTTTTCGCAAGGTCTTCAGCCATAAACAGTTCAAGGTAGGTAAGGTATCCGATTAAAGACAAAAACAAAAGGCATATTAATATTAAAATGTTAATTATACGTTTGTCTGTCATTTGCTTACCTCCCTGTCCGAAAGTGCCTGAAGTACACCCAGTGCTATAAAACTTGATAAAAGTGAACTTCCGCCGTAACTTATGAAGGGCAATGTTATACCTGTTAAGGGTATCAGTTTAATTACACCGCCTAAAATTATAAATGTCTGCATACCAAACATAACGGTAATTCCCGAAGCAATACATTTGTCAAACCCCTCGGGGAGTTTAAGTGCAATTTTTGCACCTCTGTATGTGAAAATAAAGAACAGTAAAATTATTGCTACACCGCCGAAAAGACCTAATTCTTCACAAATTGCGGAAAATATAAAGTCCGTATGAACTGCGGGAATATATTCGGGTTTTCCAAGACCTAAACCGCTTCCAAAAAAACCGCCCGAAGAAATTGCGAATAGGGACTGTGCTATCTGGTAGCCCGTTTTTGAAACGTCTGCCCAGGGGTTAAGCCAGGTGGCAACACGGACTTGTATATGGTACATTGTAAGGTAACCCACACCACCGCCTAAACCTGCAAGAAGAAAGTTGCAAAGAATAAGCATAAGGTCGTGTTCGAAGATGTATTCCATAGCAATATAAATTATAAAAAACAATACCGCAATGCCCCATTCTCTTTGCAAAACCAGAAAACCGAGATACATATACACGCAGAAAAGCAGGGCATATTTTTCTTTTATTCTGCCAAATACAAGTTTGTCTTTTTTGCCTGAGAAATAACTTGCAAGGAAAAAGATGTATAATAGTTTAATAAATTCGGAGGGCTGAACGGAAAGGATTCCTGCCCGTATCCAGTTTTTCGCACCGCCGCTTCGGGTACCGAACAAAAGAGTGGCAATAAATAGTATTACCCCCACAATAAAATAAAAAGTGCCTAATTTGTTCAGTATTTTAACATATTTGTATATGAAAAAGGAAACATAAAAAGCACTTACGGATAAAAGATACCATATTATCTGCTTTATTCCGTATGTGTAATTGATTCTGCAAAGCATAAGGGTGCCTAACACGACAAGCATACTTACTATTAAAAACAGATACTCGTCTCCTAATTTAAAATACACTATTGCAAAGTATGTAATGGCAGAAATAAGCATAACAGAACCGCCGATATACAAAATATTTACGTCCATCGGCGTTCTGTAGAAAAACAACAATGCAAACGCCATTATCGTTGTTATTAACAATAAAATTATGGGTTTTTTTAGCGCTTTCATAATTACTCTCCCACAATTACAATTACAAATTCCACTTGCCCTATACGGATTCTGTCTCCGCTGTCTAAAATAAGCGGCTCGTCCGTCATCTTTTCTCCGTTTATAAATGTACCGTTGGTACTGCCCATATCTGCAATGTACCATTCCTTGTCCTCAAACCACAGTTGGGTGTTCTGGTTTGACATATAAAGGTCGTTTATGCAGATGTTACAGTCCTGACCCCTGCCTATAATTACAACATCGGAGGTAAGGGGATAGGAGCTTTCCACGTCAAAATAAAGATTGTTTTTATTGCTGATTACCTCTAAATACGTTGTGTCATGCTTCGGCTTCCTTTTGTCACTGTTTGCCTTTTTAATGTCAAGAAAAATCATACGGATAATGGCAAAAATAAACAAATAAATAACCGTAACAAATATGTACTTTAAAAGTGATGCAAGTACTGAATAAAAGCCGGACATAATATGCCACCTCTTTACTCTAAATTTATTCTTTCAATGCTTATTGCCCTGCCTTCGGTGTTTGTTTCCACCATTACGCAGTTCATTAAAACGGGACTGTCCATAACCGCAAACCTTGCAGGAAGTCCTGTTAAAAACATATTTATAACTTCGTCTTTTCTTACGCCTAAAATGGAATCCTTTGCCCCTGTCATGCCTGCGTCGGTTATAAACGCCGTGCCATTTTTAAATATCGTTTCGTCGGCGGTCTGTACGTGAGTATGAGTGCCTATTACTGCGGACACTTTGCCGTCAAAGTATTCTGCAAAGGCACGTTTTTCACTGGTGGCTTCCCCGTGAAAATCAACGATTATTGTTTTTGCGGAAATTTTATTAAGGATTTCTTCTGTACGCGTAAAAGGACAGTCTAAATTATCCATATATACACGCCCTGAAACGTTGATTACCGCTATGTTATCAAATTCCATAAAGCCCTGCCCGTCAACAGTTTTCGGGTAATTTAAAGGACGGATTACTTTTTCGTCTTCCATAAGTGCATAAACATCATTGTGATTAAAGGCGTGGTTGCCCAAAGTAATAATGTCAACACCGCACATAAAAAGCCGCTGTGCCGCGTCCTTTGTAATGCCTTTCCCCGCAGGAGAACTGTTTTCTCCGTTCGCTATGCAGAAATCTATTTTATTAAGTTTTCTTATGCTGTTTAAGTGGGAAACTACAAAGTCAACGCCTTTTGTACCCACTATGTCGCCGATAAATAAAATTCTCACTACAATCACCTAGTATATATTTTAGCACAACAATAAAAAAATAACAAGTTTTTACCAAAAAAACAGCCACTTTTTTAAAAAGTGGCACAAAGAAAGAAGAATTCGGGGGATGTTGGTTAGGGTATAATGTCTATACCCTGATTTCTTTAATAAAAAATTAAAGAAATCTATATTATTATTGCAAAAAGTGTTGACAAATATTCAGAATCGGTTAAAATATAATAGAGGGGTTGTATTAGATTGAGAATTGTATCGGGAAGTGCAAGAGGTTTGAAACTTCTGTCCCTTGACGGTGACAACACAAGACCTACAACGGACAGAGTGAAAGAAGCCCTTTTTTCAATAATACAATTTAACATTTATGACAGTGTTGTTCTTGATTTGTTTTCAGGCAGCGGTGCCCTTGGGCTTGAGGCGTTAAGCAGAGGGGCGAAGCATTGCGATTTTGTGGACAACCATAAGCCCGCCTGTGACATTATAGAACAGAATTTAAAAAGAGCAAAACTTGAAAGTAAAGGTGAACTGCACTTTAAAGAAGCAAAAGATTTTCTTTGCAATTGCAGTAAAAAATATGATATAATATTTTTGGACCCGCCTTATAATAAGGGGTTGTGCTCCTGGGCGATAAATGAAATTTGCAATCTTTCGTTAATAAAGGATAACGGTATTTTTGTATGTGAAACGTCAGCCGAAGAGATAATTGACGTTAAAAATGCAAAACGAAAAGAGTACGGCAAAATAGCGGTTACCGTTATTAAAAGGGAGGAATTGCCGGTATGACAGCAGTTTATCCGGGTAGTTTTGACCCAATGACAAACGGACATCTTGACATAATAAAGCGTGCCTCTGCCATATTTGACCGTTTATATGTGGTGGTGGCAAGCAACAGCAACAAGAAAAACGTGTTTTCTGCCAACGAGCGTGTTGAATTTTTAAAACGCTGTACAAAAGACATAGAAAACGTAGTTGTGGTAAGTTATGACGGACTTGTGGCACAGTTTGTAAAAGAAGTGGATGCCAAAGTGATAATAAAGGGCTTACGCAACAACGCAGACTTTGAGTATGAGTTTCAGATGGCAAACGTTAACAACCATCTGAACAATGATGCAGAAACTTTGTTTATGGTAACCAATCTTAAAAATATTTATGTAAGTTCAAGCGTGGTAAGAGAATTGGCAACCCACGGCGGAAGTATTACGGGAATGGTTCCTGCTTGTATTGAACAAGACATTATCAAGAAATTTAATTAGGAGGATACATATTATGGAAACTTTGGAATTAATAAACCAGTTGGAGGACATAATTGACAACAGCGTAAATATTCCGCTAATGGGTAAAAGTCTTATTGAAAAGGACGAACTTTTAGATGTGATTCAGGAACTTCGTCTTAAGTTGCCCGATGATTTGAAACAGGCAAAATGGATAAAAGACGAAAGACAAAGAATACTGCTTGAAGCACAAAAAGAAGCAAGTGCAATCATTAAAGAAGCAGAAGACAAAATCGTTGCAATGATTAATGAAGACGAAATCACAAAGAGAGCAACAGAACAGGCAACAGAAATCATCAACAACGCCAACAGACGTGCAAAAGAAATTAAAATGGGTACACGTCAGTATGTTGACGAAAAACTTGCAGATGTTGAAAAAGTTCTTGACAGAACAATCAGTTCTCTTCGTGACAACAGAAACATTATGCAGCAGAAAGATTTGAAAAAACAAATGAAGTTTGACGGTATCAGTCCTATTGACGATATGGACGACGAAATTTAATTACGGTATATAAAACTCGGTGACACTATTACCGAGTTTTGTTTCTGTAAATAATAACGGTGACAAAATGAGAATGAGAAATAAAAAGAATGCCGACAAAAGGTTGGAAGAATGTTGCGCATTCATGATAGATACAGAAAATTTAGAAAACAAAGATGCAAAAGAGTTGTTTAACAACAATAACCCCGTTCATCTGGAAATAGGTTGCGGAAAAGGTAATTTTGTGTTTCAGATGGCACAAAAGTACCCCGAAAAAAATTTCATTGCGGTAGAAACCAATAAAAACGTACTTGTTCTTGCGGTGGAAAAGGCAAAGGCGGGAAATGTGCCCAATGTTAAGTTTATCTTAGGTGATGCAAATTGCCTGGGACAGTACTTTTGTGACGGTTCATTTGAAAAAATATATCTTAACTTCAGCGACCCCTGGCACAAGTCGCGTCACGAAAAACGTCGCCTTACGTACAAGACGTTCCTTGCAATGTATAAAAATCTTCTTACTTATGACGGCGTGGTGCAGTTTAAAACAGATAACCTTAAATTATTTGACTACTCTGTAATTTCTTTCGGTGAAAACGGGTACACGCTTTTAAACGTTACTTACGATTTGCACGCAGACAATGACGAAAACAATGTTATGACTGAATATGAACAGTTGTTTTCAAGCCAGGGACATAAGATTTGCCGCCTTGTTGCAGTGCCCGAAAGGGTTTGACAACTTTTGGAATTAAAGATATAATTACTTGAAGGGATTGAAAAAATATGCCAAACAGTATGACGGGATACGGCAGAAGCCGACAGGTCATAGATAATTACGACGTTACCGTTGAAATAAAATCAGTAAATCACAGATATTTTGATTTCAGCATAAAAGCACCGAAGTTTTGTGTTTTTATGGAGGAAGATATTAAAAAGACAATAAACCAAAAGGTTTCAAGAGGTAAGGTTGACGTTTTTGTAACAGTAAGAAAAGAGGTTGACGACAGCAAACAGTATGTTATCAACAAATGCCTTGCAGAAAATCTCCTTTCCGAACTAAAGGAAACTGCAAAGCAATTTAAACTTAAAAACGATATAACTGTGTCAAACCTTATTGAATTCAGAGACCTTTTTGAAATTTCATATAAAGAAGACGACGAAGAAAAATTAAAAGAAATTGTGTTCACGGTTTTAGAAGGTGCTCTTGATGCCTTCTGCGAAGCAAGAGCAAGAGAGGGCAAAAAACTTATTGACGATATGACTGCCCATAACAAAATTGTAAAAGAGTATCTTGAACAGATAAAGGTGCTGGAGCCACAGTCTGTTTCGGATTACAGAGAACGCCTTGAAGCAAGAATCAAGGAACTTCTGGGCGATACAACAATAGAGGAATCAAGAATTGTGACTGAAACTGCTATTATGGCGGATAAACTTGCTGTTGACGAAGAAACTGTACGCCTTGACAGTCACCTTCAGGAATTTCAGCATATAGTGGAATCTGACGAGCCCGTAGGCAGACGTCTTGATTTCTTAATGCAGGAAATGAACAGAGAAACAAACACAATCGGTTCAAAATCCAATAATTTAGATATTACAAAAGCGGTGGTTTCCATAAAATCCGAACTGGAAAAAATGAGAGAACAACTGCAAAATCTTGAATAGCGGAGGGGTAGTATGAATTTAATAAGCATCGGTTACGGAAATATGATTTCCGCATCAAGAATAATTGCCATAGTAAGCCCTGATTCCGCTCCTGTAAGACGTATTATTCAGGAATCAAAAGAAAGCGGACGGTTAATTGATGCAACCTGCGGAAGAAGAACCAGAGCTGTAATTGTTGCGGACAGCGACCATATTGTTTTAAGTGCCATTCAACCCGAAACAATCAAAAACAGAATGACTGCGAAAGAGGTAATGGAAGATGAACGGGAATAAAGGTTTGCTTTTGGTGGTTTCAGGCCCGTCGGGAGTAGGAAAGGGTACCGTCTGCAAGTATCTGGCAGAGAACGAAACCGATATATTTTTGTCCGTTTCTGCCACCTCAAGAAAACCCCGCGAGGGAGAAATTGACGGACAGCATTACTATTTTGTCACTCAGGCAAAGTTTGACGATATGATAGAAAATGATGAACTTTTAGAATATGCAAAGTATATTTCCAGCAGTTACGGTACTCCCAAAAAACCGTGCTTTGAGCGTCTTGACAAAGGAGACAACGTAATACTTGAAATTGAAGTTCAGGGCGGTACTGAGGTTAAAGAAAAGTACCCCGAAACCGTAATGATTTTTATGGTGCCTCCTACTATGGAAATATTAAAAGACCGTCTTGTTGGCAGAGGAACAGAGACGGAAGAGGTAGTGGAACAAAGAATTAAAAGAGCGTACGAGGAATTCGGGTATCTTGATAAGTACGATTATATTGTAGTAAATGATGATGTGGAAAAAGCATCTGAAAGAATAAAAGCCATTATTTGCGCAGAAAAACAAAAGATGCAAAGAACGGCGGAAAATATTAAAAAGGAGTTGAAAATATGATTTGCCCACCTTTAAGTAAACTAACTGATAAAATTGAAAGCAGATATTCAATGGTTATTGCGTCAGCAAAAAGAGCAAGACAGATTTCCGAAGGCAGAGAAGTGCTTGTTGAATGTGACAGCAAAAAACCCGTTACTATCGCAATAGAAGAAATTGCTGAAGGTAAAGTTCAGGTTGTGGAAAAATAAGTAAAAAGAGACTGCGAATTTGTTTCGCAGTCTCTTTTTTGTAGAGAGTATATAACATAGTTTGGGGTAACTATGTTTTAAGTATAACACAGTTTTCTTTGTAAATTGTGAAGAAAATGTAAATAAAAAAGGCATCTTTTAAGATGCCTTTGATTTTACCCTTGGAAAATGGGGTAAATTAGTTTTGTTTCGCAAAACATTCGCTGCAATATATAGGTCTGTCATTCTTTGGCTTGAAAGGAACTTTCGCTTCCTGTCCGCAAGCAGCACAAACTGCTACGTGCATTTCGCGAGATGCTTTTATTGCCTCTTTTCTTTTTGTGCGGCATTCTTTACATCTGATTGGTTCGTTTTCAAAACCTTTTTCAGCATAAAATTCCTGCTCGCCTGCTGTAAAGATAAATTCTTGTCCGCAATCTTTACATACTAATGTTTTGTCTTCGTACATTGTTTACCCCTCACTTTGATTTTTTACTTCACCCGTGACCGGAGTTGCACCGGCTTTCACAATTTTGTGCGCTTTACTCTATAAACTACACGGACATATATAACGGAATAATTATTCCGTTAATAACAAAGATATTTTTTTCTTTATTCTCTGCAAGGCGTTGTCAATGGACTTAAGAGTTTTTCCTGTTTCTTCTGCAATTTCCGCATAAGAATTACCCTGGAGAAATCTTTTAAATACAAGATATTCAAATTTACTTAAAGTATTAACAATTTTATCGTTGATTTCTTTGGTTGTTTCGTTGTCTATAACCACTTCTTCGGGGTCAGATGCTGTGGCTTTTGTAATTAAGTCATAAAATGTCATACTGTTGTCGTCATCATACACAGGTCTGTTTAATGAAATGTAGGAATTAAGTGGCGCGTGTTTGTTACGAAGAGAGGTTTTAACTGCGGTTATAACCTGCCTTGTTATACAAAGGTCAGCAAAAGCCCTGAAATTATCGTTTTTGCTTACTTTGTAGTCACGTATCGCCTTGTATAAGCCAATCATGCCTTCCTGCACTATGTCGTCTGTGTCTGCACCTACTAAAAAGTACGGGCGGACTTTTTTTCGCACATAGTTTTTATATCTGCAAAGAAGTTCTTCTTCGGCGTGTTTGTTTCCCTGGGAGGACATTACCAACAATTCTTCATCTTTTAATTCCTGATAATTGATTTTCGACAAAATTCTCCCTCATTTCCCCTTGATTATAAGCATTTTGTGA
>JAFQVC010000070.1 GCA_017408205.1 Clostridia bacterium
GCACCTATTTTAAAAAAGGTAAGAAAAAGTTCAAGATAAATCATTACTGTTTCCTCCTTTTTAAGTTATAGGTAACAAGCCCCGTTACACCGCAGATAATAATTACAAATATAACATTTATTTTGACTATACCTGCAAGGATAAAGGAAACGCCCATAATGATATAGGGAACTATTCCTTTAGGTGCTTTTTTATACATTGACCATAACGCCTTTATTATAAGGGCAAGTACCCCTGCTCTTATGCCGAAGAACGCGTAATTTACATATTTATTCTCTTTAAACTGATTTAAAAAGAAAGAAATTATAAGGATAATAATAAAGGACGGAAGCACTACGCCCAAAGTTGCAAACATAGCACCAAAGAAACCCGCCACACGGTATCCCACAAAGGTTGCGGTGTTTATTGCAATAGGTCCGGGTGTTGACTCCGCTATTGCAATTATTTCAAGTATTTCGTCATCTGTAATCCATTTTTTGTTTTCAACGATTTCCCTTTGGATAAGGGGTATCATTGCATATCCGCCACCAAAGGTGAAAGCGCCGATTTTAAAAAATGCCCAGAATAACTGTAAGATTTTTTTCATTTTCTTTTCCTTTCAATAAAAAACTATTCTTCCACGAAGAATAGTTTTTTACAAATTATCTGTATTTATTTACTATTTCTTTCATCTGCGGAAGTTTCTGTTCCATATCATAAACAAGTTTGAACTGATTTCTTGCTCTGTCAAGATTATGATTTGGTCTTGACGTTCTGAAATATATGTCACCGTCAATATGGTCTGCCAGAAATCTCATACCGCATTCAAAAGTCATAAGAATTGCAGAGAAAGGCAACAAATCAATTTCCTTTTCTGTCATAGTGTCTTTCATTACTTCCATAAAGCCCTTTGTAAATGCTTCAAAGTATTCTAAACTGCAGGAAACTTTAGACAAATCTGCTTCGTCTTCCTTTGCAGTATTTGTACCGAATCTTAACGAATCACCGTAGTCATATAAAAGTGAGCCGGGCATAACGGTGTCAAGGTCAATTACGCAAACGCCTTTACCTGTCTCTTTATCCATAAGTACGTTGTTTAATTTAGTATCGTTATGAGTTACACGAAGAGGAACGGTTTTTTCCTTTATTGCCTGATTTACCACATCGCAGTAGTGTTCTCTGTCTGTAACAAATTTAATTTCTTCCGCCACTTCTTCCGCTCTGCCTGATTTATTCTGTGCAACAGAGTTTGTGAAGTTTTCATATCTTACTTTTGTGTTGTGGAAATTCTTTATTGTTTCGTTCAGTTTATCTGCAGGGAAATCTGCAATCATTTTCTGGAATTCACCAAATGCTTTTGCGGCATTGTAAAAAATTTCAGGGTCTTCTACCGCCTGATATGTAACTGTGTCGCTTATAAACAGATATACTCTGAAAAAGTCCCCGTTTTCTGTAAGATAATAGGGCTTACCGTCAACAGTACTTATAACTGTCATAGTTTCTCTTTCATAATCTCTGCCGAGTTTTTTAAGAGATTCTCTCATATGCTTGGTTACTGCCACAATATTATTCATAACGTCATCAGGGCTTTTGAATACATTGCCGTTAATACGTTGCAAAATATATTTACCGTCATCAGTAATATATGTATCGTTTATGTGTCCGTCACCATAGCGTGATGCATTGCCTACAATTCCGAACTTCAATAAAATTTCAGACAAGTTATATTCCATTTACATACTACCTCTTTCCTATTAATCCTGTTTATTATATCACATCACATCTTAATAAATCAACATATTTTTAAAAAATACTTTAAATGCAGTAACTTTTGTGATATAATTTTATCAGCAAAGGAGTTTAGTATATGAAAACAATTGTAGTTGCAACAAAAAACAAGGGTAAATTAAAAGAAATAAAAGAAATTTTTAAAGATATGCCGTACAATTTCGTGTCTATGGAAGAAATGGGCATAGACGTTGAAATTGACGAAGATGCAGATACGTTTTTAGGCAACGCCACAAAGAAAGCAACGGAAATAATGAAACTTTGCGGTGAAATCACTATGGCGGACGACAGCGGTCTTTGTGTAGATGCACTAAACGGTGCACCGGGTGTATATTCTGCCCGTTACAGTAATACAGGCAACGACCTTGACAACAATCTTTTGCTTCTTAAAAATATGGAGGGCGTAGAAAACAGAGCCGCCCACTTCACCTGTGCTATGGTAGTGGCATTCCCCGACGGAAAAATCATTTCCCACGAAGGCGAGTTTCACGGTACTATAGATTTTGAGATGAAAGGCACGGGTGGTTTCGGGTACGACTGCCTTTTCTATCTGCCCGAATATAATAAAACTTCTGCACAGATAACTGCGGAAGAAAAAAACAGCATAAGTCACAGAGCAATGGCACTTAAAGGAATAAAAGAGAAATTGGAAGGTATAAAGTAAAATGTTTAAATCTATTCAATGGAAACTTGTAACAATGTTTGTAATATTGGTAGTGGCAATTCTTGTGGCGTTTGGCACGTTTATGCAGGAACGCATCACGGACTTTTACCACCGTTCCTTTGCTCAGGAAATGTCCCTCAGCTTTTTGCCTGAACTTACAGACCAACTTCAGGATGCAGAAATCAACGACCAGCCCGCAGTTAAATTAAAAACAATACTTGATGCCTATTCAGGTCGTCTTGGTCTTAACTCCAACAGAGATTACTTTATTCTTGACAAAACAAGCGGTGAAATTATTTCGGGCTCGAAGGACTACTATCAGGGAGGAATTACGGACAATATCATCGCCGCAATGGCAGGAAATATAGGCAGCACCACAAATGTCAAACTTGATTACATAGATTATGCTTATCCCTTAAACAATCATATCATCTATGTAAGGGACACCAAAGCGGAACTGTTGGACATTAACCACAACGTAATACTTATTATTGCACAGGCGTTGCTTTTCGGTGTCCTTATTTCTATGCTTCTTGGATTTTTTATGTCAAAGACGTTAACAAGACCTATTATTAACATTACCAACAAGGCGGAAAACATTGCAGACGGTAACTACCTGCAAAAGATTGACGTCAAATCAGATGACGAACTTGGCAAACTTGCCTCCACCTTTAACGATATGGCGGTAATGATAAAAAATTCAATGGACGAAATATCCCAGGAGAAAAACAAACTTGAAACTATTCTTCAGCATATGAATGACGGTGTCCTCGCTTTTGACGCAAATCAGAAACTTGTGCTTATTAACGCCACCGCCCACTCAATGCTCGGCCTTCGCAAAAATAAGAAAATTACTTTTGATGAATACTTTAATTCTTTGGGACTTAATGTTTCAATGGAGGAAATGCTGTACTTAAAGAAAAATCTTGTGGAAAAAGATTTGGACGTAAACAACAGATATTTAAAGGCATACTTTGCTACATTCAAGTCAGACAACGAAAGATTAAGTAACGGTGTGGTAGTAGTGCTTCACGATATTACCGAAATTCAACGTCTTGAACTTTCACGCCGTGAATTTGTGGCAAACGTATCCCACGAACTCCGTACTCCTCTTACCACCATTAAAACATATTCCGAAACGATGATTGACAACACAGAAAACGAAGAGGACAAATACTACTTAAACGTAATAGGAAACGAAGTTGACAGAATGACACGCCTTGTCAAAGACCTGCTTACATTAAGTTCTCTCGACCACAGAAAACTGTCAATTGTAAAAACCACGTTTTCTCTTGACAAACTTCTTTATGAAGTTGTTACAAAACTGTCTGTGGATGCAAAAAACAACGGTAAAGTAATTAACTATACTTTGTCAAGCGAAATACCACCCGTGTCCGCTGACCGCGACAGAATTGAACAGGTAATTACAAACATAATTTCCAACTCTGTAAAATATACAGGTGATGACGGTGTGATAAACGTCTATGCGGGCTTTTTGTATAACGAAGCATATATAAAGATTAAAGACAACGGTATAGGTATCCCGAAAGAATCCCTTCCCAAAATCTTTGACAGATTTTACAGGGTTGACAAGCACCGCTCCCGCGAACAGGGCGGCACCGGTCTTGGACTTTCTATTGCTTACGAAATTATAAAACAACATAACGGTACAATTTATATTGACAGCGATGTAGGACAGGGTACAGAAGTTATCATAAAATTGCCCGTTAATAAAACAGAATAGCATAGGTTTTTAAAGATGGTCCGACTGGGCCATCTTTTCTTTTAGTATTTCTATTGCCTTTTTCTCTATTCTCGAAATATATGACCTTGAAATGTTTAGTTTCTTTGCCACTTCTTTTTGTGTCATTTCCCTTGTACCTTTAAGTCCGTACCGCATAATTATAATGTCCCTTTCCCTTGGGGACAAGGAGGTTTCCACCGCCTCATACAGTTTATTTACAAGAATTTTATTGTTTATGGCATCGCACACCTCGTCGTCGTTACTGCACAGAATACTGTTGAAAGTTATCTGATTTCCCTCAAAATCCACGCCGATTGGTTCTTCTATGGACACCTCGTTTTGTGTTTTTTTGTTGGAACGTATAAACATAAGTATCTCGTTATCTATGCAACGGGAAATGTATGTAGAAAGTTTTGCCCCCTTTTTAGTATTAAAACTGTTAATGCCCTTAATAAGACCTATAGTCCCTATGGATATGTAATCGTCTGCATCTTTTCCCGTTCCCGAATACTTTTTTGCAATATGTGCCACAAGTCGAAGATTGTGTTCAATCAGTTTGTTTTTGGCATCATTATCGCCCTTTTCGTAAAGTTCTAAAAGTCGGCGTTCTTCCTTTACGCTTAACGGTTTTGGAAAAGAGTTATACGAAGAAACATACGAAATAAAAGCAAACAACTGTTTTAAAAGCATTAAAAAAAACATAAAAAAATACCCCCTGCTAACATTGTATTGGCAGAGGGCATTTCCCTATTCCATTTTTGTTTTTGAATATATTATTTTTTGCGAACTGTAAAGTCCCTGATAGCCCGACAGCAAATAACTTACCGCCACTGCCACCATATAAAGAGCAAGCCCCTGACCGCCGAAAAGTTCAACGGACATAACCAAAGCACTTAAGGGACAGTTTGTAACACCGCAGAAAAGTGAAATCATACCGACAGATGCACCAAATGACGGAGAAAGCCCCAGAAGCGGAGATACCGTACAACCGAAGGTTGCACCGATAAACAAGGTGGGTACTATTTCACCGCCTTTAAAGCCCGCACCCAACGTAATTGCGGTAAACAGTATTTTAAGTGCAAAGGCATAAATTTCTGCTTCGCCCGAAATCGCTTTGTCAATTATTTGAGTTCCTGCTCCGTTGTAATCTCCCGTACCAAGTGCAAAGGTTAAAACCGCAACAATCAATCCGCCCACAACACCTGCCACAATTTTATTCGGTATGTATTTTTCATAAAGAGTATGGGTTTTTTGGAGCACCATACAGAATATTTTACTTACAACGGCACAAAGTATTCCGAGTGCAACCGTCTTTAAAACAGTTGTTGCCGAAAGTTGCGGAAACGATAAAACTTTATAAAGCGTGGGTAAAACGCCAAGACCTTGCACAATAAGACGCCCAGTAACGGCACACAAAACGCATGGAACTATTACACTGTATTGCATAATTCCCACATTCGTTAATTCCATCGCAAAGACAGAAGCGGTTACAGGTGTTCCGAAAAGTGCAGAAAAAGCACCGCTCATACCACACATTGTTGCGGTAGTTTTATCTTTTTCGTCAAGTTTAAGTTTACTGCCTACAAAATAACCAACGCTTCCGCCCATCTGCAAAGCCGCACCCTCACGGCCAGCAGAACCGCCGAACAGATGAGTAATTACAGTTGAAATAAAAATAAGAGGGGTTAAAACAAGAGGCGGTTTATCCTCTTTGCGGACAGACATAATAACACAGTTTGTCCCCTTATTGTTTTCCATTTTGCATATTTTGTAAACGCCAAAGATAACAACACCCGCTATTGGCAAAAACCACACAAGGTACATATTGCCCGTTCGTATTTCTGTTACAAAGTCAAGAGCGATATGAAACAGATATCCCAAAAATCCAAGTATTATTCCTATTATAACAGACACACAAATCCACTTTAAAAATGTAATTGTGTTTTCTTTAATTCTTGTCATAAGTAAGTCCTTTCTGCATTAAAAAAAGGGCGAAAGCCCTTTTATTTTTGTTTGGCAAAGTAATAACCCATACTTCTTTTTGTAATAACATAAGTGGGCTCTGACGGATTATCCTCGATTTTTTCACGAAGACGTCTTACGGTAACATCAACA
>JAFQVC010000071.1 GCA_017408205.1 Clostridia bacterium
ATTAGAGGATTATATGATTTGCGGCGAATTGTCATTAGATGGCGAGATAAGACGTGTAAACGGTGTTTTGCCAATGGCGATAATTGCCAGAGACAAAGGGATTAAAAACATTATTGTACCTAAAGCAAATGCTTTGGAAGCAGGGGTTGTTGATGGAATTAACGTTTTCCCTGCCACAGATTTATATTCGGTTGTAAAACACTTAACGGGAGAACAGGTAATTGAGCCCGTTTCAGTTAATGTGGATGAAATATTTTCGGACAAAGATGTTTACGAACTTGACTTTGCAGACGTAAAGGGACAAGAGAGCGTAAAAAGAGCAGTAGAGGTTGCGGTAGCAGGAGGACACAATATTTTAATGATAGGTAGTCCGGGCAGCGGAAAATCTATGATTGCCAAAAGAATTCCAAGTATCTTACCTGCACCTACTTTTCAAGAAGCCCTTGAAACCACCAAAATTCATTCTATTGCAGGAGTTCTTCCTGAAAATATTTCTATCTTAAAAAACCGTGTATTCAGAAGTCCTCATCACAGCGTTTCTGCTGTTGGACTTGTGGGAGGCGGTACTGTTCCAAAACCGGGTGAAATTTCCCTTGCCCATAACGGAGTGTTGTTTTTAGACGAGTTGCCTGAATTTACAAGGCAGAGTCTTGAAGTAATGAGGCAGCCCTTAGAGGACGGGAAGATTACAATTGCCCGTGTCAATGCAAGTTACACATTCCCCGCCAATGTTTTGTTTGTGGCATCAATGAATCCGTGCAAGTGCGGTTATTTCGGCGATGCAAAACACAGATGCACCTGTAGTCCCAACGATATTTCAAAATATGTAGGAAAAATAAGCGGACCGCTTTTAGACAGAATTGATATTCACATAGACGTTCCTGCGGTTCAATACGACATGTTGCAAGATGACGAAAAAGCAGAGTCAAGTGCGGATATAAGAGCGCGGGTACAAAAAGCCCGTGAAATACAATCAGTCAGATTTAAAGACGAACGTATTTTCAGTAATTCCCAGATGACTCCTTCTATGATAAGAAAGTATTGTGCAATTACCGACGATGCCAAAGAGATATTAAAGACCGCTTTTGAAAGTCTCGGCCTGTCCGCAAGAGCACATGACAGAATACTTAAAGTTGCCCGTACTATTGCAGATTTAGAGGGCAGAGAAAAGATTGATTTCAACCACATTGCAGAGGCAATAGGTTACAGAAGTCTGGACAGAAAATACTGGCTTCAATAAGGAGAATTGTAATGAATATAGTTTTGGTTGAGCCGGAAATCCCGCAGAATACAGGTAATATTGCAAGGACCTGCGCCGCAACGGGTGCGTCTTTGCATCTTGTAGGACCTATGGGGTTTCAGATAGACGATAAAAAATTAAAACGGGCAGGGCTTGATTACTGGCACTTGCTTGACATAAACTACTACGACAATCTTGAGGAGTTTCTTGAAAAGAAAAAGGGTTGTCCTATGTTTTATTACACAACAAAAGCACCAAGGAATCATACAGAGGTAAATTACCCCGAAGATGCTTATTTATTGTTTGGTAAAGAAACTAAAGGGCTACCCGAGAAACTTTTAAAAGAAAATTATGACGATTGCGTAAGAATACCAATGATTTCTGATGCACGGAGTCTTAATTTGTCAAATGCAGTTGCCATTGCGGCATACGAGGTTTTAAGACAGCACAATTTTAATCACTTGTTGCAGGAGGGTCAATTACATGGAACGTATTAAAATATTGGTTGACAGCGGTGCTGACATTCCAAAAGAATTAGTAGAAAAATACGACATTACTGTATTGCCAATATGTATAATTATAAACGGTGAAGTATTTTACGACGGAGTAAATCTTGACGGCAGAGAGTATCTTGAGAAAATAAAAGAATATGAACAGATACCCACTACTTCAATGGTACCTGTTGAAATGATGAAAGATGCGTTTATAAAGTACTCGAAAGAATATGACAAATTAATATACGTTACTATTTCTTCAAAATCAAGCGGAGGATACCAGACTGCATTTCTCGTAAAATCACAAATAGAGGAAGAAACAGGCAACGCCTTAGATTTGACTATTTTAGACAGTTATGCTTTTTCTATGCTTTACGGCAGTGTTGTAGTTAAAATGGCGAAACTTGCAAAAAACGGTTCATCATACAATGAAGTAATAGACTGTTTTAACAAAAACATTTCAAACATTTCCGCATACTTTATGGTGGGCGAGTTGGGTCATCTGCAAAAAGGCGGAAGGATAAAACCGGGTGTTGCTTTGATTGGTACGTTGCTGGGGATTAAACCTGTTTTAACAATTAATGACGGTCTTGTTGATGTGTACTCAAAAGAACGTGGCAAGAGAAAAGCCCTTGATGTTGCCGTAAAACAAGTCATTGCCGAAATGAAAAACCCGTCAGAAAGCGAAATATTGATTGCAAACGGTTATGCTGACGAAGATTGCAAACTTGCAACGGAAATGATTTTAAGTAAAATAACACCGAAAAGTATTATGCAATATGATTTGGGTTGTGTTATAGGAACTCATACAGGTCCCGGAGTGGTGGGAATTCTTTTTACAAAATAGGGTGATAAGATGAAAATTTTAATGGTACTGATGGGCTTGGAAATAGGCGGAGCAGAAACTCATGTTGTAGAACTTGCTGTTGCACTTTCAAAAAGAGGTTATGATGTAGAGGTTGCATCAAACGGCGGAGTTTATCAGGAGGAACTTGCAAAATATAATATTACTCATTACAAACTGCCTCTTCACAAAAAAACTGTGGGAAGTTTTCTTAAGTCATATTTTGGTCTTAAGAAAATTATTTCCAAAGGCAGATACGATGTTGTTCACGCTCACGCAAGAATACCGGGCTTTATCTGCGGACTGTTACAAAAAAAGCTTAAATTTAAGTTTATTACTTCTGCACACTGGGTATTCAGAACTGGGCCTCTTTTAAACAGACTTACCAACTGGGGACAGTACTCCGTTGCAGTAAGCGAAGATATAAAACAGTATTTAATTGACAATTACCAGATGAGCGCAGACAACATTGCAGTTACAGTTAACGGAATAAATATGGAAAAGTTTTCTCCGTCTGTTACTGCGGACGAAATATACGAGGAATTTAATCTTGACAAAAATGCACCTACCATTGTATATGTAAGCAGAATGGATACGGACAGAAGTTTAGTTGCACATCAGTTGATTGAAGCGGTGCCGCGGCTTAACAGTTTGTATCCCGATTTACAGATAGTAATTGTGGGCGGCGGAAACGATCTTCAAAACGTTATGCAGGAGGCGAAAACTGCCAATAATTCAGTTAACAGACGTGCGGTAGTTATAGCAGGAGCAAGAACTGATATTGACAAGTTTGTTGCAATTGCCGACTTGTTTGTAGGTGTTTCCCGCGCAGCACTTGAGGCCATGTCTGCTGCAAAACCTGTTATTATTGCAGGTAACGAGGGTTACATCGGTGCTTTCCACGCAGGAGTATTAGACGAAGCCATAGAGACTAATTTTTGTTGCAGAGGATGTGCACCATCAACTGCGGGAAAATTATTTGACGATATCAAAGTTATTTTTGATATGGACGGGGAACAACTTGCACATCTTAAAAAATATAACAGAAAAGTAATTGCAGAAAACTATTCCATAGACAAAATGACTGACGATTATATTACAGCATACGGCAATTTACTTGATATGCGCACCGACATTAAGTACGATGTTATGATTTCGGGATATTACGGTTACAGAAACATAGGCGACGATTCACTTTTACAGGCAATAGTTACAAATTTAAAAGACATTAATCCCGATTTAAGAATTGTGGCATTATCAAAAGTTCCCAATGAAACAGAGGAAAAGTACGGAATTGAAAGCGTATATCGTTTTAACATTTTCAAAATTTCTTCAATGCTTAAAAAGACGAAACTTTTAATCAGCGGAGGAGGAAGTCTTCTTCAGGACATTACAAGTACCAAATCCCTTGATTATTATTTAAGAATTATTAAAATGGCACTTAAAAACGGTGCAAAAGTTATGGTTTACGCAAACGGCATAGGACCTTTAATTAATCCTAAAAGCCGTCAGAAAGTAAAAGAAGTATTAGAACGTGTTGATTTAATTACATTACGCGATGAAATTTCACTTTCGGAATTAAAAGAAATGGGAATGGACAACCCCTCTTGTGTTTTGTCTGCCGACCCTGCATATTCAATTTTGCCCCAGGACGGACAGTATGAGGAAATATGCAAAAAAATCGGTCTTACAGACGGAACAAAGTATTTTATGGTGTCTTTAAGAGAATGGGACAAAAACGGCGAACAGTTTGAGGAAAACGTTGTAAAACTTTGCAGATACGTTAATGCAAGATACGATTTGACTCCTGTCTTTATCCCTATGCACAAGAAATTTGATTTCAGCATCTGTTCAAGAATAAGACGTCAACTTGCTTTTAAAACAATTATGATTAAAGAGCGGCTTACCGCATCTGAAATTATGTCAATAGTTGAAAAGAGCGAGTTTGTAGTGGGAATGAGACTGCATTTACTTATTTATTCTCTGGTAGTGGGAACACCAATATTGGGAATTTCCTATGACCCGAAAGTTGACAGTATCATTAAAAGCCACAGTAAAAATATTACTTTTGATGTTGAAAATACTGATGCAATGGAATTTACTGCGGCAGTTGACAACATAATTGCAAACAGAAAAGAAATTGTAGAAAATAATCTTGCTGTTTCGGAAGTGCTGTCCAAAAAGGCATACGAGGACGCACAAAGAGCAGTAAGTATGTTATGAGGTGAAAGTTATGTTTGGATTTTTTAAAACTGCAAATGACGTAGGTATTGACCTTGGTACTGCCTCGGTACTTGCTTATGTAAAAGGCAAGGGAGTAGTGTTGGAGGAGCCGTCAGTTGTTGCAATTAATGCTGAAACAAAGGAAATTATGGCTGTAGGATCAGATGCCCAGAAAATGCTTGGCAGAACTCCTGAGAATATTGTTGCTATAAGACCTCTTCGTGACGGTGTTATTTCTGATTACAATATGACAGAAAAAATGTTGAGATGCTTTTTGACTAAAATCTGCAAAAAGCGTTTATTCAGACCGAGAGTTGTAATTTGCGTACCAAGCGGCGTAACGGAGGTAGAGGCAAGAGCCGTAAGAGAAGCGTCAATGCAGGCAGGTGCCAGCAGAGCCTTTCTTATTGAAGAGCCAATTGCTGCGGCAATCGGTGCAGGTATCAATATCTCTCTTCCTGAGGGGAATATGGTAGTAGATATAGGCGGCGGTACAACTGACGTTGCGGTAATTTCTTTAGACGGTATTGTTGAATCTGCATCAATTAAAGTTGCAGGGGACAAGTTTGACGAGGCACTTATTAAGTACATTAAAAAGAATTACAATGTGTTAATCGGTGAACGTACTGCAGAAGAACTTAAAAAAGAAGTGGGAAGTGTCTTTAATTCCTACGACCACGAAATAAAAGAAATGCAAATCAAGGGCAGAAGCCTTGTTACGGGACTTCCTGAAACTATTACAATCAGTTCCGAAGAAACAAGAGTTGCTTTTGAAGAATCTGCAGATGCCATTGTGGAAGTTATTAAAAGCGTTATTGAAAAAACACCTCCTGAACTGGTTGGTGATATAAGCACTAACGGTATCGTATTAACCGGCGGTGGCTCACTGGTTAAAGGTCTTGACAAATTAATCAGTCTTCACACGGGAATAGACTGCAGGATTGCTCCTGATGCAGTTTCATGTGTTGCTTTAGGAACCGGTAAGGCGTTGTCATTTATGAACAGTCTTCAGGAAGTAAGAATAGATAAATATCAGATTTAACGGAGGTAATTATGAAAGTTTTTAAAGAATTTAAAGAGTTTGCATTTAAAGGAAATGTAATTGATATGGCAGTCGGTGTTGTTGTCGGTACTGCTTTCTCAAAAATCGTAACATCTTTGGTTAATGACGTAATTATGCCCCTTATCGGAAGCATCACTTCGGGAAAACAGTTTGCAAATCTGCAACTGGTACTTAACGAAGAACAGGGCGCCGCAATACTTTACGGTAACTTTATTCAAAATATTGTTGACTTTTTCATTATTGCAGTTTGCGTTTTTGCTTTTGTCAAACTTATGAATAAGTTGAAGCCAAAAAAAGCACCTGAACCACCTGCGCCTAAGACTCCTACAACAGAAGAATTGTTAACAGAAATCCGTGATTTAATCAAAAAATAACTTTGTTCTAATTGTTATAATCTTGGAATAGTATTAACTAAAAGATTATAACAGGAGAGTGAAGGTTTTGGAAAATCTACTTATGAATAATAAGGCGGAATTAATCGGTGAATTAGTCAGCGACTTTTTATACAGTCACGAAAGTTTTGGAGAGACATTTTACATATTTACTGTAAAAGTGCCAAGATTGTCCGATTGTGTTGATTACATAAATGTAACTTCGTCTGCTGATTTACTGTCCCAGTGTGATTATAAAATTGGTGACATTCTTCATATTTGCGGTCAGTTCCGTTCCTATAACAATTATTCAGGTGTAGGAAGTAAACTTGTTTTGACGTTGTTTGCAAAATCAATTTTTTTAGCACCGCCCGATTTTCAATATGTAAATCAGGTGGAACTTGATGGATATATTTGCAAAACACCTGTTTATCGGACTACGCCTTTTGGCAGGGAAATTACCGATATTTTACTTGCGGTTAACAGAACACATAATAAGTCTGATTACATTCCTTGTATTGCCTGGGGTAAAAATGCCAGAATTACAAAGGATTTTGATGTTGGCAGTCACGTTAGTATTTTAGGACGTATGCAAAGCAGACAGTATCAAAAAAGAATTGACGAAAATAACGTGGTTACAAAAACTGCCTACGAAATATCAGTAAACAAAATAGACAGTATTGAATAAAAAAATCCCCAAAGGGGGTTTTTTTATTATGTAAAAACCTTGAATAAATTTACATTTTAATATATAATATAATAGATATGGTGTGTTCGGAGGTGCAAAATGGAAAAGTTAATGGTATTAGACGGAAACAGTATAGTAAACAGAGCCTTTTACGGCATAAGACTGCTTACAAACAATGAGGGTTTATATACCAATGCTGTTTACGGATTTTTAAATATCCTTTTAAAATATATGGAAGAAGAAAAGCCCGACGGACTATTGGTGGCTTTTGATTTACACGCTCCTACATTCAGACATTTGCAGTATGATAAATACAAGGCAAACAGAAAAGGTATGCCTGACGAATTAAGACAACAGATGCCACTACTTAAAGAAGTGCTGTCTGCTATGAATATAAC
>JAFQVC010000072.1 GCA_017408205.1 Clostridia bacterium
CCAAAAGATGCGCTTTTAATTGAAAAGACTCACGAATATCACGGTATGTATCATATACTTCACGGTGCAATTTCCCCTATGGACGGCATAGGACCATCTGATATTAAAATCAAAGAACTTCTGACCAGATTAAACAATTCCGAAGTTAAAGAAATTATTATGGCTACCAACCCCAACATTGAGGGGGAAGCAACTGCAATGTATATTGCAAAACTTGTAAAGCCACTTGGTATAAAGGTTACAAGAATTGCAAACGGCGTTCCCGTTGGCGGAGATTTGGAATATGCAGACGAAATAACACTAACAAAAGCAATTGAAGGACGAAGAGAGATGTAAAAAAGACGCCTGTCGGCGTCTTTTTTTATTCTATTACAATAGTTTTTATTGAATTTGCCTTTAGCGGTACTTCTAAAATGTTTCTTTTATTATTTACAATACAGGTAATGTCGTTTTGGTTTCTGTTTAGAAGAACACATACAATTGTACCATCGGGATTTTTAAATGCAACTGTTTCAACATTTGTTGAAAAAGAACTTGTAGCAACCACCTTAGCGCCTTTCTTTACAAATTTACTGAAGTGCCCGATGTAGTAATATGATAATTTGTAAACTAATTCGTCTTTGTCCTTGATGTAATAAACAGGTGCATCTGCAGAGCAAGGTCTTGCTTCTCTGTTGTGTGACGGACCACTGTTTTCGTCTAACAATAAATTCCAATCGCAATAATAATTAAGACCATTGTTAAAGCAACCGCAAAGGTCGTGAGCATATTTCTGTGCAAAACTTAAATCGTATTCAAATGTTATGCCTTTTCCGTTAAAAGCACAACAACCCTCACTTGCAATACTGATTTTGTCAGGATATTTAGCGTAATATGCTTTCAGTTCGCCGAAATGGTCTCCTGAATACCAGTGGTTTGCAGTACCGTCGCAGTATTTTCCGTTAACACTTCCAAATATAACATCGCTTCTGTCAATAATTCGCTCTCTGCAATGGTCATAACAGATAATTTTAACTCCTGTACCCTCAAGTTCTTTACCAATGTATCCCAAAAACTCTGCTTCTTCCTCTGCTGTATAAAGGCAGGATTCCCACACCTGATGATGGCGGGGTTCATTCTGCATTGTAACCGCCCAGATGTCAATACCTTTTTCTTTGCACGACTCAATATATTTCTTAAAATATTTTGCCCACAAGCCGTAATACTCTTTTTTAAGGTGTCCGCCGATACGGTGATTGTTGGTTTTCATATATGACGGTGGTGACCAGGGTGATGCAAACAAAGTTATGTCAGCATACTCTTTTGCCTGACGCACCATCGGGAATACACTCTTTTCGTCGTGGGAAATGTCAAAACTGTCTAAAGTTTCGTCATTCTCGTCAACGTAAGTATAGTATTCCGTAGAATAGTCACAACTTGCAATAGAAAGGCGACCAAAGTTGTAGCCAATTCCCTCTTCGCTGTCAAAATATGATTTTATGAATTTTTCTTTTGTTTCGGGAGGCATACTGTCCCACACAGTTGCAGAGGTATGAGTAAAGGCACCGCCTATACCGCCAACGGTCTGATACTCGATTTCAGGGTGAATGTTAACAAGACAACCTTCAATATCCCCGGGGTGTCCCTGCTCCTCAACAATGTCATTCAAAACCTTGTCAAACTGTTGTTCTCCTTCGTAAAACAATCTTTTATTTTCGTTATCTGTAACCCAAATTTTTGCTTTCATAATTTTTTCCTTACTCAAATAGTGGTGTTGAAAAGTACCTTTCCGCAGTATCGGGAAGAACAGTAACTACAGTTTTGCCTTTACCAAGTTTCTTTGCAAGTTTAACTGCAGCAGCGACGTTTGTACCGCTTGAAATTCCGCACATTATTCCCTCTTTGGATGCAAGTTCTTTAGAATAGAATATTGCCTCCTCGTCTGTTACTATGCAAATATCATCATAAATGTCTCTGTTTAAAATATCGGGAATCAGTCCGTCCCCTATTCCCATCTGAAGATGTGTACCGATAGACCCGCCTGACAGTATTGCCGCATCCTGCGGTTCTACAGCCCATATCGTCATATCAGGATTTTTTTCTTTTAATGCTTCACCGATGCCCGTTATAGTTCCGCCTGTACCGATTCCCGAGCAAAAACCGTGAATCGGCTTTCCGACTTGTGACAGAATCTCCTGTGCTGTCTGTGTTCTTTGAATTGACGGATTTGCAGGATTTTCAAACTGTTGAGGCACAAATACTTTCGGGTTCTCTGCTTTCATTTTAAGTGCCGTGTTAAGACACTCTTCTATACATGCACCTATATTTCCCGCATCGTGTATTAAAACAACTTCTGCACCGTAATGCTGTACTAACTTTCTGCGTTCTTCACTTACGGAATCGGGCATAATTATAATAGTTCTGTAGCCCCTTACCGCACCGACAAGGGCAAGACCTATACCCTGATTGCCGCTTGTGGGCTCAACTATTATCGACTCTTTGTTTAACAATCCCTTTTGTTCTGCATCGCAAATCATATTGTATGCGGTTCTTGTCTTGATTGAGCCGCCAATATTAAGACCCTCAAATTTAACAAGTATTTCCGCACCGTCTTTTGGTGCAAGATGATTAAGTTTAATAATTGGCGTGTTTCCAATCGCCTCTAAAATATTATTATATATCATATATACTCTCCATTAATAATTGATTCCTTACTATTTTATTCCAAAACACATATAAATGCAAGTATTAAATTGATTGATTTAAAATTTTCTTTATGCTATAATACTTTCGGAGGGATAATTATGAAAATCATACTGCTTGACCCATCAAAAAAATATTATAAATCGTGTCTTCATACACACAGTACCAATTCCGACGGTAAACTGACGCCCGAAGAAGTAAAAAACTTATATAAATCAAATGGTTACTCTGTTGTTGCATACACCGACCACGAACATTTAATTGATAATTCACACCTTAACGACGATGATTTTTTAGCCATTACATCCTGCGAAATTGCAATTAAAGACGGCCCCGCAGAACTCCGTCCGTCTCTTAACAAAAAAATGAGGGTGTGCCATCTTAATCTGTACGCTAAAAATCCGTCAAATATTGATACTCCCTGTTATAATCCCCTTTTCGATTATCACGGAAGCGATGAAGCAATGGCAAAAGTATATTA
>JAFQVC010000008.1 GCA_017408205.1 Clostridia bacterium
GAACTTTCTGTTGACTGCGACGGTCTTTCCAATTACATAGAAGTTGCGGACAAGGTTTTTGAAAGCACCAATGAAAAAGATTTATACAAAGTGGTGTTAAAAGGTACTCCGTCGGGGCATATAAACGCTGAAACCTTAAGTGCAGTTTTACAGGAAAAACTTTTTTATGCAAAAGTTGTTGACAAAACAAAAGCAGGGGTTAACATTGAAGAACTGGCAAAAGAACAAAATCTTATGGGGTACTTCGTAAAAAATGCAATGAACAACCAAAAAGCCCTTGAATACGGACTTAAGGCCCTTAACGGAGAAAGGATATATACCGATGAAGATTAAAAGTATATATATTAAACAATTTGGTTGCTTAAAAGAATACCGCGAAGAATTCGTGGACGGCTTTAACATTATAAACAAACAAAACGAGTACGGAAAAACCACCATTGCGGAATTTATTTTTGCAATGCTTTACGGTATGCGGAAAAACGCCAGAAACATAAGGGAAAACACAAGAAAACGTTATCTGCCCTGGGGCGAAAAGAGTATGGACGGGGAAATCACCGTATCCCACAACAGCAAAAGTTACATTATTACAAGAAAATTCGGTGCAAGAAAAGGTGACGACACCGTTTCTGTTATTGACGAAATTACAGGGGAGAGAATTACTGCATACGAAACAGACCAGCCGATGTTTGAAATAACAGGTGTGGGTGCAGATGCCTTTTTGAAAGCCCTTTATATTAACCATTTTTATATTGATATGGCACAGGGGTCTGACGAAATTATGGACAGACTTATAAATCTTACCCAGACAGGGGAGGAGGATACCTCCTACAACAGAGCAACAGAAATACTTGACAAGGCAATTAAAGAACTGGGGGGCAGAACGGGTAAAATAAAGCAGTTAAATGACAAACTTGATTTGCTTTATGTAAAAATCAACAACGCGCAGAGGGACTATGCTCAGGCGCAGGAATTAAAGAAAACCGTACAGGAATTAAAGGGACAGCAAAAAGAATTAACTGATACAAGTGATAAAAAGGAAAACAGGTTTTTGACGCCTAAACTTATTGTAATTTACTGTCTGCTTGTTTTATGTGCAGTAGTTTTTGCCTTTATCCACCCTGCACTTATACTTTTACCTGTGGTTTTTGCAGGTGCGGTAATGTTTGGTGTGTCCCGACAAAAAGAGGACAACACCAATATTGAACGTCTTATGAGTATAACGGAGCACATTGCACGTTATGAAGAAAAAATAAAGATGCTGGAAAGTTCCGATTTAGGCAATACAAAAGGCGAAATAGAATACATTAACGGTGAGATTTCAAAGTACAACGAAAAACTAAAAGATTTAATGTACGCAAAACAATGTCTTGATGACGCCTTTTCACAGTTGCAACAGGGCTTCGGCACGGAACTTAACAACAATGTTTCTGAAATATTATCAGTTATTACAGACAACAAATATGACGGTGTAAAGGTGTCAGGTCAGTACGAGATGATGGCACACAGTACGAATGACGGCTGGCAATCAGCAGAATACTTAAGCGACGGTGCTTTTGACCAGATTTATTTTTCGCTTAAAATGGCACTTGTTAAGATGTTGTTCCCTGATATGCCGCTTATTTTAGATGATGCCTTTGTAAGATACGACAAAGCACGGCTTAAAAGAGCACTCGAATATCTTACAAATACGGACAACCAGATTATTTTATTTTCGTGTAATGAGGTGGTGCAGTGAGAAAGATATTACTTATAGTTATGGTTTTGGTCATGCTTTGTTCGTGCAGTAGCAATGAAGCAGTTACTGTTAAAATAGCAGAGGGAGAAAGCGTAAGTACCATTGCGGAAACTTTAAAAGAAAGCGGTCTTATAAACAGCAAAATTCTTTTTAAATTAAAAGTTGACGACACGGAGGGGTATTTAAAACCGGGGGAATACACCATAAAAAAAGGTACATCCCAAAAAGATATAATCGCCATTTTAAAAGCAGGTGTAAATGAAAACATATCTGTTACCATTCCTGAGGGGTATTCCGTTGAAATGATAGCAAAAACTCTTGCCGATGCAGGGGTTTGCGGTGAAAAAGATTTTCTTAAAGCATGTAACAGAACAGACTACGGTTTTGATTTTTTAGAGGGTATTAACCCAAAAGGCAACTACAAACTTCAGGGTTTTTTGTATCCCAACACATATTATTTTAATTTGAATATGGAACCGGAACAAGTGGTAAAGATTATGCTTTCGGAGTTCAAAAAGCAAATTACAGATGCAGGGGTAACTACAAACGATTTATATAAAAAGGTTACAGTTGCCTCACTTTTGCAAAGAGAAGCAAAGGTACAAAGTGAAAAGCCCACAATTGCAGGGGTAATATACAACCGTTTGAAAATTGATATGCTTTTGCAGATAGATGCTTCCGTTGTCTATGGGGTAACAGACGGAATGTATGACATAACGGCGGTTTACAACAGTCATTTAAAAAGCAACTCACCCTATAATCTTTACAAATTTAAAGGTTTGCCTCCGGGACCGATAAGCAATCCCGACATACAGTCCATTGTTGCGGCGCAAAATCCCGAGAGCCACGACTACCTTTATTACAGGACTGACGAAAACAAAAAAGACGGTACACATATTTTTACAAAGACATTTAACGAGCATTTAAACGCAAACAATTGATAAAACCTTGACATTTTGCGAGAAAAATAATAAAATATAATTTGTATATTTATGAGAATTGGGAAGTGAATTAATTGGAAAAATTAGGACTAAATGAAATACGTGAAAAGTTTCTGTCTTTTTTTGAATCAAAAGGATGCTTAAGATTAGACAGTTTTTCTCTTGTGCCTAAAAATGACGCAAGCCTGCTTTTGATAAATTCAGGTATGGCACCTATGAAAGCGTGGTTCCAGACCCCTGAAACTGCACCTAAAAGAAGAGTTACAACATGTCAGAAATGTATAAGAACAGGTGACATTGAAAACGTAGGTAAAACTGCACGTCACGGTACTTATTTCGAAATGCTTGGAAACTTCTCTTTTGGCGATTACTTTAAAAAAGAAGCTACATCATGGGCTTGGGAGTTCTTTACAAAAGTTATGGAAATTCCCGAGGACAGACTATGGGTTTCTGTTTATGAAGAAGATGACGAGGCACGTGAAATATGGATTAACCACGTAGGAATAAATCCCGACCACATTGTTAAACTTGGCAAAGAGGACAACTTCTGGGAACACGGCACAGGTCCATGCGGTCCTTGCTCTGAGATTTACTTTGACAGAGGAGAACAGTACGGCTGCGGAGACCCCAACTGCGGAGTAGGTTGCGAGTGCGACAGATTTATGGAAGTGTGGAACCTTGTATTTACACAGTTTGACAAAGACGAGGACGGAAATTACAACCGCCTTCCAAATCCCAACATTGATACAGGTATGGGACTTGAAAGACTTGCAGTTGTTATGCAGGGTGTTGACAATCTTTTTGAAGTTGACACAGTTCGTGACGTTATAAATCACGTTTGCAAAATTGCAGGTATCAATTATAAAGAAGACGAAAAGAAAGATATTTCTCTTCGTGTAATAAGCGACCATATAAGAAGTACCGTTATGATGGTATCAGACGGCGTAATTCCGTCAAACGAGGGCAGGGGCTATGTATTAAGACGTCTGCTTCGCCGTGCTGCACGTCACGGAAAACTTTTAAACATTGACAGACAGTTCTTAAACGAAGTTGCAGACACAGTAATTGAATGTTCAAAATGTGCATACCCGGAACTGGAAGAAAAGAAAGAATATATTAAAAAGATTATTAAAAAAGAAGAAGAAAGATTTGACGCCACAATCGACAACGGCATCGTTGTTTTAACTGGCTATATTGAAGATGCAAAAAAAGATGGCAAGGCATCACTTTCAGGTGAACAGGCGTTCAAACTTCACGATACTTACGGCTTCCCCCTTGATTTGACAATTGAAATGGCAGGAGAGCAGGGGTTGTCCGTTGATGTTGACGGTTTTAACAAAGCAATGAAAGAACAAAAAGATGCGGCAAGAAACGCAAGAGAAGACGGCTCAAGTTGGGACGGAGACGTTGTATATGAATTTGAACTTGTAAATGAGCCTACAAACTTTGTTGGTTATGATAACCTGATTTCAGACAGTGAAATTTTGGGTATAGTTTGTGACGGCGAAGTTTCTTCTGTAATGGCAAAAGGTAAAAACGGAATCATTGTTACAAAAGAAACACCCTTTTATGCCGAAATGGGCGGACAGGCAGGAGACATCGGTGAAATTTACACCGCAAAAGCCAACGCCAAAGTAACATACACCAAAAAAACAGGTGACGGAATTTATCTTCACGAAGTAACAGTTACAGATGGTGAATTTTCACTTAATGACAAAGTTACACTTGTTGTTGACCACAAAAACAGAACAGCAATTGCAAGAAACCACAGTGCTACACATCTTTTGCACAAAGCATTAAAGAACGTTCTGGGCACTCACGTTGCACAGGCGGGTTCACTTGTTACTGCTGACAGATTAAGATTTGACTTTTCGCACTTTGAGGCAATGACACCTGAGGAATTAAAAGCCGTAGAAGAAATAGTAAATACCGCGATTTTAGATGCACTTGAAATTAAAATTCAGGAACTTCCGATAGAGGAGGCGAAAAAACTTGGTGCTTCGGCACAGTTTGGTGAAAAATACGGAGATATTGTCCGTGTTGTATCAATGGGTGATTTCAGTATAGAATTCTGCGGAGGTACGCATCTTACAAACACAGCGAAGTGCGGTCTGTTTAAGATTTTATCAGAAAACGGTGTTGCTGCAGGTGTAAGACGTATTGAGGCGGTTACAGGCAGAGGCGTACTTGAATACATTGCTAAAAACGACAAGTTGATTGTTGATACTGCAATAGCGTTAAAAACAAATCTTATTAACGAGATTGACAAAAAAGCAGAGGCATTAATGACACAGTTAAAAGACCACGAAAAACAAATTGAGGCATTTAAGGCAAAGATGGCTGCTGCAAAAGCAAACAACATTATGACAGGTATAAAACACATTGGTGAATTAAACTTATTAACTGCACAACTTGACGGAATGGCAGTTGATGAAATAAAAACAATGGCTGACAAGGTAAAGGCAGAAGTAGAAAACAGCGTTGTAGTAATCGCATCAAATACTGACGGCAAAATCACTTTTGTTGCTATGGCATCAAAAGAGGCAGTTGCAAAAGGCGTTCATTGCGGAAACATTATAAGAGAAATAACTGCCATTGCAGGTGGTAAAGGCGGCGGAAAACCCGATATGGCACAGGGCGGAGGAACAGACGCCTCAAAAATTGACGATGCCCTTGCAAAAGTTGATGACATCATCGGCGCAATATAGGAGGTATATTAATGGACTGTTTATTTTGCAAAATTGTAAACGGTGAAATACCAAGTAAAAAAGTTTATGAAGACGATCTGGTATATTCTTTTTATGACATCGAGCCACAGGCACCTTTTCATATTCTGATTATACCCAAAACACATATCACATCTGCATTGGAAATAAATGACGAAAACAAAGACATTGTAGGTCATATTTTCAAGGTTGCGGCAGAAATTGCCCGCCAGCACAACATTGCAGAGGACGGTTACAGACTTGTAACCAACGTAGGAAAAGACGGCGGACAAACCGTTTTGCACATGCACTTCCATATGCTTGGAGGAAGAAGTTTACAATGGCCTCCGGGTTGATTAGATTCCTTTAATATATTAGGGTGACAGAAGTTGTCCGAACCACGCCTTAAATCGCGTAATTTCGGCGTATTTCGGCTTGTTATCTTTGCAAGGCGTCAGCCTTGCTGCATCTTCCGCACCAAACTCCTCTCGAAATTCCATCGATTTAAGGTCGAAGAATTTTCAAAGAGGAAATTTTAAGACAATGCAAGGCAAAAACGCAGGTAATCCTGACGGATTACCGAGTATTTTAACGTGGCAGAGGCCAAAATTAACCTTTGAAAATCGAGGTTCGGATAGCTTCTGTTACCCTTATCGGAGGGATAAAATGGCTCGTTCAGCAGCAAAAAAGGTAAGAAAATCTTCGGGAAACGCACCGAGAAGAAAACAAAAGAAGGTGAATTACGAGATAGTATGTCTTGTAATTATTGCTGTGTCCATACTTATGGGACTTAGTTTTTTCACAACTGCTATAGACCCGCTCGGCTCATACATAAAGGGCTTTTTTATGGGTCTTTTTGGTGCACCTGCATATTTGTTCAGTTTTGTTTTGTTAGGAGCAGGAATTCACTTTTTTGTAAAAAGAGATACAACCAGATATAAAGGCAAATATGTAATGCTTGGATTATTGCTTGCGTTTATAAGCGCTTTCTGGAACGTTATACAAAACAATTTTGAAGGCAACTACTGGGCACTTGGAAAAGAAGCGGTTGGCGGCGGAATAATAGGCGGATATCTGTCACAACCTATACACGCGTTATGCAGTTTCTGGGGTGCTATAATAGTTTTTGCTACTTTGATTATAATATTTGTAATAGTAATTTTTGAAATTTCAGTTACAAAAGTTGCAAAGACCGTTTACAACGGAATTGCAGAAAAATTCTATGAAGACGAAGAAGATTATGACGAGGAAGATGAAAAAGAAATTCCTCAGAAATTACCAAAAGAGATAAAGAAAGAATACAAAGAAATCAAAAAGAAAATTTTTGACTTTGAAAAAGAACTTGAAGAAGTAGAAAAAATGGCAAAGCAAAATCAAAAAGAGGAAGAAAAGACACCTGTCATTGACGAAGTTATGGTTACAAAAGAGCCCGACCAGGTGGCTATTACAGAAGCAATAGACGTTGCTGCAGAAACTTCACTACTTCCAAAAGGCAAAAAGAAAGAGGAAACAGAAGCAGTTGAAATAGAAGTAAAACACGAAAATATTGATTATGTTTTCCCTGATTTGTCGCTTCTTCGCGAGGGTGAAAAACAGTCTGCTTCTGCACAGGAGGCGTTAGAGCGTACTGCAAAACGGCTTATTGATACACTTAAGTCTTTCGGCGTAGATGCAAAAATTGTGGATTACAGCAAAGGTCCTACAGTTACAAGATACGAACTGCAACCAAGCGCAGGAGTAAAGATTTCAAAAATTACAAACCTTGCAGACGATATTGCTTTAAATCTTGCGGCATCAGGGGTTAGAATTGAGCCAATTGCGGGAAAATCTGCAATCGGTGTTGAAGTGCCAAACGAGATTTTAAGTGCAGTTTATATAAGAGAGGTACTGGGAACAAAAGAATTTGCGGCGTTTCCAAGTAAACTTGCATTTGCTCTTGGTAAAGACATTTCGGGCAAACCTGTCATCGGTGATATTGCAAGAATGCCGCATCTTTTGATTGCAGGTTCTACGGGTTCGGGTAAATCTGTATGTATTAACACACTTATTACAAGCATATTATATAAAGCAACACCGAACGAGGTTAAACTTGTAATGATTGACCCGAAAGTTGTTGAACTTGGTGTATATAACGGAATCCCACATCTTTTGATTCCCGTAGTTACCGACCCGAGAAAAGCCGCAGGTGCTTTGCAGTGGGCGGTTAACGAAATGACAAACAGATATAAACTGTTTGCGGACAACAATGTAAGGGATTTAAAAGGTTACAACGTTTTTGCAAAAGAAAACAGTATGGAGGAATTACCTCAGATTGTTATTATTATAGACGAGTTGGCTGACCTTATGATGGTTGCACCCCACGACGTTGAAGACAGTATCTGCCGACTTGCACAGATGGCACGTGCTGCAGGTATGCATCTTGTAATTGCAACACAACGTCCGTCGGTTGACGTAATTACAGGTATAATCAAAGCAAACATTCCGTCACGTATTGCATTTGCGGTTTCTTCTTATGTAGACAGCAGAACTATCATTGATATGGGTGGTGCAGAAAAACTTTTAGGTCGAGGCGATATGCTTTATAGTCCTATCGGTGCATCAAAACCTGCCAGGGTTCAGGGTGCATTTGTTACCGATAAAGAGGTAGAATCTATTGTTAACTTTGTTAAAGGACAAGACGAAGTTCAGTACGACGAGGATGTTATTGAACAGATTGAAAATGCAGGGGAACGTCCGTCAGCCAAAGAAGAAAGAGGCGGAGACGCAGACGAACTGTTGCCTCAGGCAGTTGAAATGGCGATTGACGCAGGTCAGGCATCTGTTGCTATGTACCAAAGACGATTAAAAGTCGGCTATCAAAGAGCGGCACGCCTTGTTGACCAGATGGAAGCAAGAGGTATTATTGGTCCCTTTGACGGAACTAAAGCAAGAGAAGTTTTAATTACAAAAGCACAATGGTATGAAATGTTTATGAATGTTGATACCGATAAAAATGACGAAGCTGATATTACAGAATAACGAGGTGTAAAATGGATTACAAATTGCAGTATGAGAAATGGCTTAATTATGAACAAATGGAGCCGTCATTAAAAAAAGAACTTGTGGATATGAAGGATAATGACAGCGAGATAAAAGAACACTTTTACAAAGAACTGGAATTTGGTACTGCAGGTTTAAGGGGAACTCTTGGTGCAGGTATAAACAATATGAATATTTATGTTGTACGCCGAGCAACTCAGGGTATAGCAAATTATATCTTAAGTCAAAACCCGTCTTATAAAGAAAGAGGTGTTGTTATTGCTTACGATTCAAGAAACTACTCTCCTGAATTTGCAATGGAAACAGCACTTACCCTTTGTGCAAACGGCATAAAAGCGTATTTGTTTGACGAACTTCGTCCCGTTCCCGAACTTTCTTTTGCGGTAAGATATTTAAAAACTATTGCGGGAGTAGTAATTACTGCATCTCACAACCCTAAAGAGTATAACGGTTATAAAGTATATTGGGAAGACGGAAGTCAGGTACCGCCAAATGTTTCCGATGCAATACTTAGTGACATTAACAAAGCAGATTATTTTAACACAAAATTAATTGATAAAGAAACTGCATTAAAAGAAGGTCTTCTTAAAATAATCGGAGCAGAGGTTGACGAAGCGTATATCAACGAGGTTTACAAACAGGCAATCAACAAAGACGTTGTAAAATCTGTTGCAGACAAGTTTAAAATGATATACACACCTCTTCACGGCAGCGGAAACAAACTGGTAAGAAAAATTCTTGACAAAAGCGGTTTTAAAAACGTGCTTATTGTTAAAGAACAGGAATTGCCCGACGGTAATTTCTCTACGGTTAAATCTCCAAATCCCGAAAACAAGGAAGCATTTACCATTGCTATAGAACTTGCGAAAAAAGAGAATGTTGATTTGATTATAGGAACAGACCCCGATTGCGACAGAGTAGGCGTAGTTATAAAAACAAAATCAGGGGACTACATTACTTTATCAGGTAACCAGATTGGCTCACTTCTTACAAATTATATAATTTCTGCAAAATATAACAATAATTGTCTGCCCAAAAACGGTGCAGTAGTGTCAACAATAGTTTCAACACCACTTGCAA
Source organism: Clostridia bacterium (assembly GCA_017408205.1). GTDB lineage: Bacteria > Bacillota > Clostridia > Monoglobales > Firm-18 > RGIG1864. The sequence continues at coordinate 9,501 of JAFQVC010000008.1, forward strand.
AAAAAATTGCGGAAAGTTATGGTATGACATACTTTTCAACATTAACGGGCTTTAAGTTTATCGGCGAAAAAATTCACGAATTTGAAACAACAAACAATCACGAATTTTTGTTTGGCTTTGAAGAAAGTTTCGGTTACCTTGCAGGAACTCACGCCCGTGACAAAGACGGCGTAGTGTCAAGTATGTTAATTGCTGAAATGGCGGCAACATACAGTGCAAAGAATATGACACTTTATGACGGTCTTGTTGAAATGTACGAAAAATTCGGCGGTTTTTCAGAAGAAACAGTAAGCATTACTTTGCCGGGCAGTGACGGTATTGCAAAAATCGGTGAAATTATGGAAAATTTAAGAAACAATACACCGAAAAATTTTGGACAGTTCGAAGTTCTTTCTTTAAAAGACTTTAAAATTGGCACTGCAACTGATTTTAAAACCGGTGATGTAACAGAACTTTCGTACCCTAAATCAAATGTTTTGTACTTTACCTTGTCGGGCGGTGTGGATTTCGTTGTAAGACCGTCAGGAACAGAGCCGAAAATCAAATTATATTATCTGGTAAACAGTGAAACGAAAGCCAAATCAGATGAAATTCTGGAAAATGCAAAGGCAATAATAGGTGAGTGTATAATTAAATAAAAATGACAAATAATAACCTTGAAAACAATTTTAAATTATTTTCAAGGAGTGAGAGTATGATTGTAGATACAATAGCGTTAATATTAGTAATTATAGGAGCGCTTAACTGGGGTTCTATAGGAATATTCAATGTTGACCTTGTGTCATCTATCTTCGGAGGCACAACAGCAGTTGTCAGCAGAATAATATTTACTCTTGTAGGACTTGCAGGGCTATGGTGTATTACACTGTTGTTTAGAGAAACAAACAGTTCACCTGAAAAACATCATATCAACTAACAAAAAAGTGATGGTCATAAGACCATCACTTTTTATTTTAAATAACCTATTATTACTGCAAAATTTAATACAACCGCCAAGGGAATAAGCAATACAAATTTTTGCTTTCTTGTTTTGTGTCGGCAAATAACCATACCCAAAACTGCACCTGCACTTCCCATAAGAAAAGACGCTGTCAAAAGAAATTTCTCGCTTATCCGCCACATATCGTTTTTGGCTAAAAACTTGTCAACTGCATAAAACAGAAATACTATTACGTTCCATATTAAAAGATATATCATTTATTCAAAAATGTACCTTGTTCTGTGAGGCAAAACATAAAGCGGATTTAAATTGTCGCATACATTTGAAAGACCTTCCACAAACAATGCGGGTTTTAAATTGCTTGTGTTTCCTGCAGAAATAGTAAGATTTAAAAACACTTCTTTTTCGTTTATCACTTCTACGGAACAGTCAAACAGAAAGTCTTTTAAATTTACCTCTTTTGTTTGCTTTTTGCTTTTTTTCTCGATAAGTATTTCAGGCAGTTCTATGCTTTTTTCAATTTCTTCGGCAGTAATTTTGTTTTCGTTTAAAATTTTCACAATATAATTTGCTTTGACGATTGTGGGCATTGGCTCGTCTGTGATTTCGGCACTTACAGCCACGATGGAGTCTTTTTGTGAAACGCTGTTAAAATTTTTGATAAATTCTTCTGTGTTAACATTATCTGTGATTCCTACATCAACTATTTCGCAGTCACTTGTTACACCGACACCTGTGGGCAAAATAAATGTCATAACAGGGTGAGGGTTAAAACCCTCGGAATACTTAAGGGGAAAATCAAAACGTCGTAATACTCTTGAGAACGTGCGAAGTACGTCTAAATGCCCCGTATATCTCATATTTTCGCCTTTTTTAAATGTAACACGAAGTTTACTCATAGCACACACCTCCGCCAAAAGTATTTGCACCGCAGCCTGAACAATGTTCCCCGCATCTGACTGTCGTCTCACCTTTTTTTGCCTTTTCGTTTTCGCGTTTTAAGAACTCTTGTGAAACACCTGCGTTAATGTGTCCCCAAGGCAGAATTTCAGTATATTCACGTTTTCTGGTTACATAAAAATCAGGGTCAATGCCGCATTTTTCAAATATTTCTTTCCATTTTCCGAGGTTAAAGAACTCACTCCAGCCGTCAAATTCAATTCCTGATTTTTGTGCTTCAATAAGCACTTTGCTTAATTTTCTGTCACCTCTGGCAAATACCGCTTCCATATAACTTAAGTCCGCATCGTGCCAGTTGTATTTTATAAAACGTCTGTTGATTGAATTTTGAAGTATATGTTGTTTTCGCTCAAGTTCTTCGATACTGTCCATTGGCTCCCACTGGAAAGGAGTGTGTGGCTTTGGCACGAAACATGAGGTACTTACGGTTATTGTAAGACCTTTGTTTCTGCTTTCTTTCGGGACTTTAAAGTACTGGTCGGCAACCAATGATGCAAGGTCTGCTATTCCCATTATGTCCTCGTCGGTTTCTGTGGGAAGTCCCATCATAAAGTAAAGTTTTACTCCGTTGTAACCGCCCATAAATGCGGTGTAGGTGGAGGAGGTAATGTCTTCTTCTGTAATGTTTTTATTAATAACGTCACGAAGCCGCTGTGTTCCTGCCTCGGGAGCAAAAGTCAGTCCCGCTTTCTTTATTTTTTCCATTATTGAAAGTGAAAAATTATCAATACGAAGTGAGGGCAGAGATAAATTTACGTGTTTTGGTTTTGTCATCTGGAGAAGTCCCTCGAAAGTTTCCCCAAGTCCTTTGTAGTCCGAGGTTGAAAGTGATGTAAGTGACATTTCCTCGTAACCCGTGTTTTTTATAAGTTTCTCTGCAAGTTCCAAAAGCCGTTTCGGGCTTTTTTCTCTTACGGGGCGGTATATCATTCCCGCCTGACAGAAACGGCAACCTCTTGTGCACCCTCTGAACACTTCAAGCATAATTCTGTCGTGGACTATGTCAATGTTTGGTACTATAAAGTTTTCGGGATAGTACACATTGTCCATATCAAGAATTACTCTTTTTGTAATGGTATCTTTTGCGTTTTCTTCATTTTTTTCTATGCTTTTTATTGTTCCGTCGCTGTTGTAAGTTATGTCGTAAAACATAGGAACGTATATGCCGTCAAGTTTTGCAATTTCCCTGTAAAACTCTATTTTTTTCTGTCCGCTTTTTTTCCACTCGGCATATACGGTCATTACTTCGTCAATTATTTCTTCGCCCTCGCCCATCATAAAAAAGTCAACAATTTCAGCAAGAGGCTCAGGGTTTGATGCACAGGGTCCTCCTGCACAGATAATGGGGTCAGTTTCCCCACGCTCTTTTGAAGTTAAGGGAATGTTACCCAAATCAAGCATGTTTAAAACATTGGTGAAACTCATTTCATACTGCAGGGTAAAGCCCACAAAGTCAAACTGATTAAGGGGAGTTTTTGTTTCCAGAGAAAACAGAGGAACATTATGTTTTCTCATTTGCTGTTCCATATCTACCCAGGGTGCAAAAACCCTTTCGCAGTAGGTATCAGGTCTGTTATTAAGTACTCCGTACAGTATTTTCATTCCAAGGTGGCTCATACCCACTTCGTAGGTGTCGGGGAAGCAGAAAGCAAAACGGATGTCAATTTTGTCAGCGTCTTTTTCAACTATGCCCCACTCGCCCCCTGTGTAACGTCCGGGGTGTTCCACATTGTTTAAAAGTATATTTAAATCAGTCATAAACTCAAATCCTTTCACAGTGAATTATACACTAAAATTAACCTTTTGGCAACATATTTTAAAGACTTGTCTCATAATTATA
>JAFQVC010000073.1 GCA_017408205.1 Clostridia bacterium
AACAAAACTTTCTTTTGAAAGCGCAGTTAAATATATGGGAGGAATGGCAGGAGGGCTTGCCACCTCAACCTCAAGTACAAAAAAAGGTGAATCACTTCTTGATACAGTAAAAACTATTAACCAGATGGGTACCAACTGTGTTATTATAAGACACTCAATGTCAGGCACGCCCGAGTTTATCGGCAAAAATGTTGATGCCTGCATAATAAATGCGGGCGACGGAATGAACGAACACCCCACCCAGGCACTCCTTGATATGTTTACCATTATGGAGAAAAAGGGCAGAGTGGAAGGTCTTGACGTTGCAATAGTGGGAGACATATACCATAGCCGTGTGGCAAGAAGCGATATTTATGCTCTTACAAAACTTGGTGCAAAAGTAAAAGTTGCAGCACCACCCACACTACTCCCGCCGTATATTGAAAAACTTGGCGTTAAAGTTTGCGACAGCGTGGATGAAGCAATTAAAGACGTTGACGTGGTTATGACGCTTCGCATACAGAACGAAAGACAAAAAAGCGGTCTGTTCCCGTCAACCGATGAGTTTGCAAAATACTTCGGAATTAATCACGAGCGTATGAAACTTGCAAAACCCGATGCGCTACTTATGCACCCGGGCCCTGTAAACAGAGGTGTGGAAATCACTCCGCAGATTGCAGATGACGACCAGGCGGTTATTTTAGAACAGGTAACAAACGGAGTTGCAGTTAGAATGGCGGTTTTAAACTGCTTTTTAGGAGGCACTTATGAACATACTAATTAAAAACGGAACACTTGCAGACGGTAACAAAACAGACCTTTATATTAAAGACGGCATAATTTCAAAAATGGGACAAAATCTTGACCTGTCCGCTGACGTTGTAATTGATGCAAAGGATAAACTGGTTGCCCCCGGTCTTGTGGATATGCATTGCCACCTAAGGGACCCCGGTCAGGAATATAAAGAGGATATTGTAACAGGTACAAAAAGTGCAGTAATGGGAGGTTTCACTTCTGTTGCCTGTATGCCTAACACAACACCTGTTGCAGATGATAAAATAGTAATAAGTTACATTGTAAATAAAGCAAAAGAAAAGGCGTATGCCAATGTTTACCCAATAGGTGCAATATCAAAAGGTCTTAACGGACAGCAACTTGCAGAAATGGGTGATATGAAAGAGGCGGGAGCAGTTGCGGTATCGGACGACGGACGCCCCGTTGAAAATGCCAACCTTATGAAAAATGCTCTTTTGTATGCAGACGGTTTCGGTCTGCCCGTAATATCACATTGCGAAGATTTGAACCTTAAAAATGACGGCTCAATTAATGAGGGATATACCTCCACTTATATGGGACTTCGCGGAATATCAAGAGCAAGTGAAGAAGTAATGGTAAGCAGAGAATGTATTCTGGCAGAAACTTACAACGTGCCCGTTCATATTGCACACGTTTCCACAAAGGGTTCTGTTGAAACGGTACGCCAGGCAAAAAAACGCGGTGTAAAAGTAACCTGCGAAACCTGTCCCCACTACTTTACATTAACTGAAGAAGCGGTTGAGGGATTTAACACAAATGCGAAAATGAATCCTCCACTTCGTACAAAAGAAGATGTAGAGGCAATTATAGAGGGACTAAAAGACGGTACAATTGATGCAATTGCAACAGACCACGCACCTCACGCCATTGACGAGAAAAACTGCGAGTTTGATTTGGCGCTGAACGGTATAGTGGGACTTGAAACCGCTTTCGGTCTTTCTTACACTTACCTTGTAAAAACAGGGGCTCTTACACTTCCTCAACTGATTGAAAAAATGAGCATAAACCCCTCAAAAATTTTAAGAATAAACAAAGGCGAACTAAAAGAGGGTGCAGTTGCAGATGTATCTTTGTTTGACTTGGAAAATCAATACACAGTAAAAACTGCAGAGTTTATGTCAAAAAGCAAAAACTCACCTTATGATGGGTTCCAACTTTACGGAAAAGCAGATACGGTTATAGTAAAGGGCGAAGTAAAAGTGGAAAAAGGAGAATTAAAATGATTGATGTATTAATAGAAAAAATTAAAGAAAAGAAAAATCCTACAGTTGCGGGACTTGACCCGAAACTTGACTACGTTCCTTCATATATACTTGATAAATATCCATCAACATTCGAAGGTGCTGCAAATGCAATATTGGAATTCAACAAAGGTCTTATTGATAACCTTTGCGATATAGTTGCCGCAGTAAAACCCCAGGCAGCATATTACGAAATGTATGGCTGGAACGGTGTAAAAGCACTTGAAGAAACTATTGCTTACGCCAAAGAAAAAGGAATGTATGTAATTACTGACGGTAAAAGAAATGATATAGGCACAACTGCAGAGGCATATTCAATCGCATACCTTGGGGAAACAAAACTTATTGACAGCGAGGCGGCGGCATTCAATTCAGACGGACTTACAGTTAACGGTTACCTTGGTACAGACGGAATTAAACCATTCTTAAAAGAAGACAAGTCAATATTCGTACTTGTGAAAACTTCAAACCCCTCATCAGGTGAGTTGCAGGATAAAAAACTTGAAAACGGCAAAACTGTTTACGAGGAAATGGCAAATAACGTAAACCTTTGGGGTGAACAGTATATCGGCAAATACGGATATTCAAATGTGGGCGCAGTTGTTGGCGCAACATATCCCGAACAGATTACCGAATTAAGAAAAGTAATGCCCAAAGCATATTTCTTAGTACCCGGTTACGGTGCTCAGGGCGGTACCGCAAAAGACGTTGCCCGTGCATTTAACAACGACGGACTTGGTGCAATAATAAACGCATCCCGTTCTATTATGTGTGCATATAAAAAAGCACAGTGTGACGAAAAAGATTACGCATTAGCCGCAAGAGAAGAAGCAATCAATATGCGTGACAGTATAATGGCAGAAATATAACAATAAGGAAGATAAAAATGAAAAAAAGTCATATTTGCAAAATTTTAAATATAAATAATCCCGTCGAGGGAATATATGATGTAATCGTTTCATTCCCCGAAATTGCACAGCCCGGTCAGTTTATCCACGTTCTTTGCGGCGGTGACACTCTTCTTCGCAGACCTATAAGTATCTGCGACAGCGGTGACGGTTGGCTTCGCTTTGTGTATCAGGTAAGAGGAAAAGGAACAAAACTGTTGTCCCAGTATAAAGAGGGAGACGAACTTGATATATTAGGACCTTTGGGAGTAGGCTTTAACTTCTCCAAAAAAGGCGATGGCGTTCCCGTTGTTGTGGGCGGCGGTATCGGTATATTCCCGCTTCTTAAACTGTCAAAAGCACTGGGAGATAAAACACAAAGCATTCTGGGTTTCAGAACAAAAGATTTAATTGTTATGAAAGACGAATTTGACAGTTGCTGTGACCTGTGTCATATCGCTACCGATGACGGCAGTTACGGAACAAAAGGTTTTGTAACAGACGTGCTGGAGGAGGTAGTGAAAAACAATAACGTAACTTCTATTTATTCTTGCGGTCCTGTGCCTATGATGAAGGGCGTAAAACAAATCGCAGAAAAATATAATATTTACTGCCAACTTTCTATGGAACAGAGAATGGGCTGCGGTATAGGTGCCTGTGCAGTTTGTACCTGCCAGTCTCATGGCGAAAATGTTAAGGTGTGTCAGAAAGGTCCTGTTTTTGATGCACAAGATTTGGATTTGTAGGTGAAGATATGAATACTAAAGTTAATATAGCAGGTGTAACATTAAATAACCCTATAGTTACTGCATCAGGAACATTCGGTAACGGCTGGGAAACAGGTCAGTACTTTAACCTTTCGGAACTGGGCGGTATATGTGTTAAGGCAATTACGCTAAAACCTAAAGCAGGTAATCCGTCACCAAGAATTGCGGAAGTAACGGCGGGTATCTTAAACAGCGTAGGTCTGCAAAACCCTGGTGTTGAACATTTTATGACTTATGACGTGCCTAACCTTAAAAGATATGATGCTAAAATAATTGCAAATATTTCAGGCAGTTCCATTGAGGAAAATGAAGAAATCGCAACAGTTCTGGGAGATAGTGTAGATTTAATCGAACTTAATATTTCGTGCCCCAATGTTAAAGAGGGCGGCGTGGCTTTTGGTACCGACTGCGGTATGGTTGCGGAAATTACCAAAAGAGTAAAAGCAAAATGTAAAGTTCCGCTGATTGTAAAACTTTCACCCAACGTAACAAATATTTCGGAAATTGCAAAAAGTGCCGAGAACGCAGGTGCAGATGCTCTTTCTTTAATTAATACTTTGTACGGTATGAAAATTGATGTTAAAAGCAGACGTCCGATTTTGGCACGTAATGCAGGAGGTTTTTCAGGTCCTGCAATTAAGCCCGTTGCAGTGAGAATGGTATGGGAAGTTGCAAAAGCAGTAAAAGTACCGCTGATTGGTATGGGCGGTGTTATGAATGGGGAAGATGTGGCAGAGTTTATGATTGCAGGTGCAACTGCCGTTGCGGTAGGAACTGCAAACCTTGTAACCCCCGATGCTTCATTAACCATTAAAAATGAGTTTTTGAAATATATGTCTGATAATAATATTGACGACGTAAATGACTTAATCGGAAGTATCCGTGAAAACTAATTGTAAAAGGAGACAGAAAAATGACAAGAGAAAGAGTTTTAGAAATTTTACAGGAGGCAGGAGTGCTTTTGGAAGGACACTTCCTTTTAACTTCAGGCAGACACAGCAATAAATATATGCAGTGTGCCAAGATTTTTCAGAATGCAAAGTACAGCGAAGAATTATGCGGAGAACTTGCAAAACTTTATAAGGACAGCGGAGTAGATGTAGTAATAGGTCCCGCTATCGGTGCGATACTTATTTCTTATGAAGTTGCAAGACAACTTGGAACACCCAACATTTTTGCAG
>JAFQVC010000009.1 GCA_017408205.1 Clostridia bacterium
TATCAATGATATTACATATATAACAGCAACAGCACAATGAAACAATGGCAAAAGTGATTTCTTTGTTATTTTCTTAAGTTTACAGGTTTTGATTAACGCGTATATATAACTTATTATATACGTACCGCCGATTACCGCACCGACAAACATAGAAACAGTTTCAACCAATGTTTTGTCCGTCATTATGCAAATCAAAAACCTTATTGATGTCCAAAACCAGGCAAATATCGCCACAGGTATAGGCAATGCAAAAAATATAAAAAAGGATATAGTCAATAATTTCTTCTTCATTATTTCAACTCCTTTTGGAGAGATTTTAACTTAGGTGGTACTGCGAAATCAATGCTGGGCAAATGTGGTATCCTTAGCAATACCGTTCTCAAATACAATTTCGTAATAATACGAGTCAATTCCGTCTCCCGCATAATATTCATATCTTATAATTGTTTCATTGCCGTAATTGTACATTGGTTCTCCTAACAATTCAAGCACTTCTTTTTCTGTCTTTCCTACAATTCCGTGTTCCTCTTCCAGATCGTCTATCATATATATTCTGAGACTTTCATATTTGCCCCATTTTTCCTGACTGAAATCGGATATATAGCCTTTGGCTATGGCTAATATCGAGCCAACAAGCACTACAGAAATTATTGTAAAAATAAGAAATGATAACGGCAAGGAAAAGTATTTTGTTATCCGTTTTCTAAATAAAATCGGTAAAACAAAAACCAGTATGTATATAATAGCAGTAATATTAACCAATATGCCGTTACCCAGTGATGTAAACATAGGGCTGAATACGAGCAGAAAAAATGATACAAATAAAATCCCTGCCCAACCTATAATAAGTGCAGCAGTACAAAGTGTATTTAATATAATATTTTGTTTACTCAAATTTTTTCTCCTTTAATAACTGTAAATTTATTTAAAATCTTCGATTTTATATCCATCAGAAAGCCGGTATATCCTAAACCAATGGCACCATTCATTCTGTGAGCCAATTCCAAAGTCATAATGTTCATTTACGCTATCATCTTTTTTATAATAACCTACTAATCCAAGACGATCTATTTCTTTAAACCCGTGTTCATTAAACAACTCCTCGTAAATATAATCATGCCTACCAATAAACACACTTGTTTCACTATCGGGTATCTCATACACAGTAAAACCGTCACTAAAACCGAAATATACGGCCATTGTTTGCGGTATCGCATAGGCACTGTATCCATATTCTTTTAAGTACTTATAAATCCCGCCAATGGTTATTGTTAAATATAATATTATCAGTATCAAAATATAAGTGATTATCTTTTTAAATACTTTCATATATACACCCCGAACTAAATTTCAGCACCAAGAATAGAAATCAATTGGTTTTCAAAATCAGGATTATTTATCTTGTGGTAATGACTTCCGTATTCTCCTAAAATCTGTATATACTCACCACCGATAAGACTGATTTGCAAATGTTTTTGACCACCATCGTTCCAGTTTGCAAATATTGTGTACCTTTTATCGGGCAACACTCCAACAATGGTTGATGATATACGGCGGGTATATGAATTTTCCTCTATAAGTTTTTTAAACTGTTCTATCTGTGTTATGTCTAAATTGTATTCGGCTCTTTCGTCACCGTCTTCATTCATAACAATAACTGTAACAGATTTTGCCTCCAAAAGTTTATCTACAAACTTAATTTCCTGACCGCTGATATTGAAAAAAGAATATACAGAAGCAATAACAAACAACACTATAATTACCGTCAAAATTATTTTTAAATGCTTCATAGTTTATCCTCCTGATGTTTATTCCATATCATAACTAACGTTATTTATCAAAAGAGTATTAGCATCTTCCCATTTTAAATTTGGTGATTTCCCCCAAGGTCCCGTCCACAACTGTTCTTCTCTGATTACCGAGCCAAGCAATAATGGTATCTGATTTTTATTATTACGAACTCTTACACAAGTATCGCCGCCCAATGCTCCTTCGTCATGGGAAATGGATACAGCAACATAAGTGCCATCAGGTGATTTAACTGTTTGCAAAATCTTGCTTTCTCCAATATTTGAAACAAACATGGTAACAAGCAATATAAATCCAAATACCAGGATAAGAGCAAATGAAATAACACCAACAACAATCTTAAGCCATAAAACTTTGTTATATACAAAAAAGATTGTTAACGAAAATGCAAGTGTTACTATAAGCATCATTTCATAATATAAAAGACTGTATGTTCTATAATCATTGATAAAGTCAAAGGAAAACAATAATGTTACAACATACACCAGTACTATTATCGGTAAGAAAGAAGCGAATATTTTCGAAGTTTTACCAGCGCAACTTCTATACTTAATTGAAAAAAACATAATAAAAACTGCTATTATTAAATTTATCACATAAAAAACAGTGTAATTATTTGGTCTGTATGTATAATCAAACTTAACCAAAATTAAATTTAATGCAGACAAAATAATCATGATAATTCCTGTTATGGAATTAATATTGGTTTTAATTTTGTTCACACCAATATCTCCTTTCGGCATAATTTGAATAAATTTATTATAACATACTTTCATTTATTTTTAAAGTATGTTATAATAATTTCAGGTGATTTTTTTGAATAATAATGATTATATTAAAAACTTATGTGAAAAACTTGGTGTTTACGAAGTTGGGTTTTCAAAAATCGACCACGATTTACCGTACGCAATATCCATTGTAGTACCTTTGTCAAAATACATAATAAATCAGATAAGCGATAAGCCAACTCACCAGTATTTTCACCATTACAGAACTGTAAACACATTTATCGACAACACTCTGTTAAAAATCGGTATGGAAATTGCAAACCAGAATTACAATTACCTCCCTGTTGCATCATCTCAGTCAATTGACGGCTATAAAGGGTACCTTTCCCACAAGACCGCCGCACGGCTTGCAGGACTCGGTTTTATAGGCAAAAATGCAATGTTCATTTCCGAAAAGTACGGAATTGCAGTACGCTTGGGAACAATACTTACCGATATGCCCTTTGACACGGGTACTCCCATACAAAAAGACTGCGGTGACTGTAACCTTTGCAAAAACGCCTGTCCTGCCATGGCTATATCAGGAGTTAATTACAAAGAAGGCATTTCCCGTGAAGAGATGTTTGACCCGAACGCCTGCAGCGAATATATGAAAAAGGCATTTCAGCATATTGGCAGAGGTGCTGTCTGCGGTATTTGTATTAAAAATTGCAGATATTTTAACTTAAAAAATCCGAGCGATAGTTAAACTCGCCGAAATTATATCCCCGTTTATTCATAGACGAAAGTTTAATGCAAATTAAATTTTCGTCTGTATTTAAATTACGGGCAATTTCTGCAGTTGAACAGTCTGACAGTTCCAGTATGTCGCTGTCTGAAATAAGCAGTTCCGCTGCAAACAGATTTGCCTCATATTCCTGCTTTCCGTCTGTACCAAACAAAGTATATTCTCTCCAGAAACCGTTTTTTGCAAAATTTCTGTGCAAAACGTCGTGTCCCAGTTCGTGAGCACAAACTATTCTTGCGGTTTTTTCGTCAAGTTTGTCACTTATTACAATATACCTGTTTCTTTTAATGTATTTATACATTCCCTTTAGTTCGCCAATGTCTGCGAACACCACATTAACGCCTGCGGAATTGCATATTTCAAAAGGGTTTCTGCTGTCGCTGTAGCCGGATAGTTTAACCGCTTTTTCAACTATGTAATTCATTTTTTATTTTTCTCCTTAGCGTCCCAGTAAAGTTCAGTAACCACTTTAAATACTTTGTCCATATCTTCTTCGTTAAGATGGCCCCCGGCATACATTCCGTTTATCTCTTCTATTAATTCTTTTGCATCTTTAAGACCTGCACCGCCGTATTTCATTTGTGCATCTACCGCAAAACTCTCCTTCTGGTCAAACAGTTCCTCATAAGTTACCCCAAACAAACTGCACATTTTATTAATTACTTCTGTTGATTTGGGGTATCTGCTTCCTGTTTCGTAAAACTGAACAGTTCTTTCGGACACTCCTATTTTTTGTGCCAGTGCTTTTTGAGAAATATTGTTTTTGGTACGCAAATCTTTTAGTTTGTGGCAAAATTTCATACTTACCTCCAAATAACACGAACTATAATTCGTTTTTTCTATTGACAACGAACTTTAATTCATATATACTTAATATGACGAATTTAAGTTCGTGTCTATTATATTATAATTACGAATGAAAGTCAAGGAGAAAAGATGAGAACAATACTGCATTGCGATATGAATAATTTCTACGCCTCTGTGGAGTGTTATAAGAATCCCGCAATAAGAAATCTGCCTGTTGCAGTAGGCGGAAATCAAGAGGCACGTCACGGAATTATCCTTGCAAAAAATTACATTGCAAAAAAATATAATATACAGACAGGTGAGCCCATAGTAAGTGCAAAAAGGAAATGTCCCGACCTTGTAGTTGTACCTCCCGATTTCAAAACATATATGGAATATTCAAATGAGGCACGGGAAATATACTACAGTTACACAGACCAGGTAGAAAGTTTTGGTTTAGACGAAAACTGGCTTGACGTAACGGGAAGCGCACAAACCTTTGGCACCGGCGAAAAAATCGCAGGAGAATTAAGGGAAAAGATAAAAAAACGTTTAGGTGTTACCATTTCCGTAGGCGTAAGTTACAACAAGATATTTGCAAAACTTGGCTCCGACATTAAAAAGCCCGATGCCACTACAATTATTTCCAAAAGCAATTACCGTGAAGTTGCCTGGCCTCTTCCTGCTTCCGACCTCCTTTATGTAGGACCAAAAACAGACATTAAATTAAAAAAGTACGGAATTAAAACCATAGGGGGAATTGCAAATACAGATGTAAAAATTCTAAAAGTTCTCCTTGGTAAAAACGGCGAAATGCTGTGGGGATTTGCAAACGGCTTTGACTGTTCTCCCGTTAAAACAATGGACCATTTCCAGATACCCAAAAGCATAGGCAACTCAACAACCACATACCGCGACTTAGTAAGCGACGATGACGTAAAAATAGGTCTTATGGTTATGTGCGAAAGTGTTGCCTCAAGAATGAGGGATATAAACTTAAGATGCAACACTGTACAACTTCATATCCGCGACAAAAACCTTGTCACAACGGAAAGGCAGTGTAAACTGTCATACCCCTGCTGTGATGCAAAAAGTCTATTTGAAGCAACATTTGCCCTTTATAAAAACCACTTTAAAAACTCCCCTGCAATACGAAGTATAGGGGTACGTGCAACAGACTTTATTCCTGACAAAAACATACAACTGAGTTTTAATACCGACGCTTATAAAATATCAAAGCAGGAAAATCTTGAACGGCAGATTGACATTATAAGAAAAAAATACGGCACCTCTGCCATAAGGCAGGGCACCGTTTTATTTGACAGTAAATTAGCACAGTTAGACCCGAAAAACGACAACGTTATTTATCCCGAAAGTTACTTCAATTAATTACAGTAATTTCTTACAACGTGTGCAATGGTAGAAATAAATTCGGAATTAGTGGGCCTACCTTTAGTTTTATCAATAAAGGGCTTAAAGTAATCCATATAAACTGTTGAATTACTTCTGTTCCAGGAAGTCTGAATGGCATTTCTTATAGCACGTTCAACATTCCAGGCAGAAGTGTTTGTGGCACGGGCGATATCGGGATACAACAGTTTAGTTACGCTGCAAGCAACGGAAATGTCTTCTGTTGCCATTAATATTGCCCGTCTTAAGTAATCATAACCTTTAAGATGTGCAGGCACACCAAGTTCACGAAGAATTTTAAACACCAGTTTTTCAGGGTCTGAATACACTTCGGCATTTTCCTCTATGGTATCGTCAAGTTGTGGATTGTTTTTTCTCATTATCATTCTGCATCTGTCAAACAGGATGTCAAATCCGTAGTCCTTGTGCAAAAACAAATCAGCGCCGCTGTCCTGTAAAATCTGAAACAGTGACGGAAACGGATGTGAACAAATAACGATAACCTTCGGTTTTTTCACAAGCTTCATTTCGTGTATTTTCTCCATTACGTTTGTTGCATCTTCTTCTAAAAGAAAGTTGTCCAAAAATACAACGTCAGGCAAAGTATCTTTAATAAGGGTAATTGCGTCTTTTGCATTATTGGCGCAACCAACCAGATGCAAATCCTCTGTTTTATTAGCCATACACTGAAAAGCGACGCAATAATCCGCATCGTCATCTATTAATGCAATATCAATAATCGACATATTTTACCAACTCCTTGGGTTCAGTATAGCACAATAATAATTACATTTCAATAGTTTTTGGTAAATTTTTCCATTTTTTTACAATTTATACAAAATAGTTTCCTTTACTTTAACACCAAGTAACTTTTCAAGGCACTTCTTGTAAATTTCTATCTGCCTGTCATACTGCTCGTTTATATTACCTGTTTTGTAATCGACAATAACAATGTCGCCATCTTCGTAAAAGAAGCAGTCAACAGTACCCTGAACAAGTATTTCCTCGTCGTTGTCAAAACCAATATCTTTTAAATTGATGCTTACGACGAAACTGTATTCGCGAAGTACCTTGTCTGATTTTTTAATTCTGTCACCTATTGGTGAATTATAAAAATCGTAAATTCTGTCAACATCAACGACTTTTTGTTGCAAATCGGTGATAAGCCCGTCCGCAACCATATTTTGAATCTGAGCATTTATAGCGTCAACTGAAGTGTTATTGTAATCAATATGGCTCATAACGAAGTGGATAAGAGAGCCGACCTGTGCTTTAGTGAATTTTTTGTCTTTATCAACTGTAAATTGTTTTACAAAAGGAACACCATCGTTACCGCTTATCTCGGTAACAGACATTTTGGACTTAATCTGCGACAGTACCGCATGCTTGTATCTGTAAGACAAAAGTTCGTCAATCTCATCGCAGACGGTATTGTCTTTGTACTTATCATCAAAAGACGAAGAGTAACAGTTTAGCGGCTTCAACGCCTCCTCGTGTGAAATAATTTTAAACAGTTTATGATTTTCAACGCCCTGCATAATCCAGTCAAGGAAACAGCCGACACTCATTATTTCCCGTTCAATCACAGGCATCAGTGACAGTTTTTCAAGTTTATCCTGTGCCTTGGACGAACTTCCTATAATGCAGAGGTAATTTTTGGCTCTTGTTAATGCAACGTATAAAACACGCATTTCTTCCGCCATATCTTTGTCAAGGCGCTTTTTAAGAATGGCGTTTTGCGGAAGGGAATTATAACGGAACGTTTTTTCAGGCACAACATAGTTAAGACCTATGCCAAGTTCACCGTCAGTTACCGCAGGAACGTCATTCGATTGTTTTTTAAACCCGAACCCCTTACCGCTTCTTACCAGAAATACAACAGGAAATTCAAGACCTTTACTTTTGTGTATGGTCATAATTCTGACGGCGTTTTTAAAGCCCGAAGTGTCTCTGGCACTTTTGTACTGACCATTACCGTCAGCCATAGATTTAATGTAAGTAATGTACTGAAATACTGATTTTCGCTCATTCTTTTCAAACTGTGCAGCCCTTGTAATCAAAAGGCGTAAATTTGCCATTCTCTGCTGACCTGCAGGAAGCAAACCGACAAACGAATAGTAACCTGTGTCGGTAATTATTTTATTTATAAGAAACTCAAGATTTTCAGTTTTTGAAAGTTTTATAAAAGTGTTTACTGTTTTTACAAACTCAACCGCTTTTGGATTTTTACTTAAAAATACAGCATTATAAAACTTACAGTTTTTATGTTCAAGTTTAATTTCTGCAAGTTCGTTGTCTGTAAAACCGAACATAGGACTTCTCATAACGGAAAGCATAGGTATATCCTGATAAGGATTGTCTATAAGTTGCAGAAAAGACAAAACTGTGGAAATCTCAATTGCAGACAGATAACTTTCCGTTTCTTCACATACAGAAGAAATACCAAACATTGACAGTTCCCTCATAATGGAAGTTGCGGTATCGCCTTTTACGGAGCGGGCAAGAATCGCTATGTCGCTGTACTTTACAGGACGAAGTTCATTGGTATCACTGTCAACTATAAGCGGTTTATCCACTTCAACCATAGTAACGATTTTTTTTGCAATAAAGTAATCTTCCGTTTCATAATCTGTTTTCCTGTCAGGGTTGTCAATAACGCAGATTTCAACTGGCAAATCAGTAACTTGCTTTTTATTACTGTAAACTAATTTCTGGTCGTCGGTGTAATTAACGCCACCCGTTTTTTCCGTCATTATTTTCTCAAAAATACCGTTGATAAAAGAAAGGATATTTTCGGAACTTCTGAAGTTGTTGCTTAATGAAATTTTCATACCATCGGGAGAAATCTCGTCTTTATAACTCAAATATCTATTGACAAAACTGTCGGGAAGGGCGTTTAAAAAACCGTAAATGCTTTGCTTTACGTCGCCAACCATAAATAAATTATTTCCCTTTGAAATATTTTCAAATATTGCTACGTTTACTTCGTTGGTATCCTGAAACTCATCAATTAAAATTTCGTGATATTTGTTTTTAAGTTCCCCCGCAATTTCATCATTTGAAAGTAGCTTGTCAAGGGTTAAATGCAACAAATCATCAAAGTCATAACAGTTGTTTGAAACTTTGTAATCGCTGTAAAATTCACCGTACCAAAGCACAAGTTTTCTTATTAAATCAACAGTTCCGAACTGGTTGTTAAGTTCTTTTGTTGCGTCTTCCGATTTAAAGGGAACATAATTTGCAAACCCACCAACGATATTTTTAATTTTTTTACGGCACTCTTTTACAATGTCTGCAAATCTGTCATCACAGTCTTTTGTTTTTTTGGGCATAGTTTCAAACGTAATATTAAGCCCGAAGTCATAAAGTTCGTTCCAGTTAAGTTTTTTGTCAAATACAAACTTCTGTTTTTCCTGTGTAAGGAAATCATAATAACTTGTTATACCGCCCAAATCAGAAAGGTCGATAGCCGTATCGTAATATTTTTGTATATCTGAAAGTTCGGAATTTATCATATCAACTATATATTCCGCCACAACGGTATCAGAAAATTTTCCGCTGTAAGTGTCAGCACAAAAGTCAAGCCACTCCTTTGGGTTTGCCTTGCACATACTGTACTTATGAATGTCAATTATCATATTCTTAAGTTTGGTATCGTCAAATCTGCCGCCGTGACAGTACAAAAGATTGTTCATACCGTCTTCATCCTGACTAAAGCCCTTTTCAATACTTAATCGTGCACAGTCTGCCTGTGCTTCACCCATAACAATTTCATCAATTATGGAAAAATCAGGGCTTATACCAATTTTATAAAAGTTGTCTTTTAACAAATTCTGACAAAATGAATGAATGGTTGAAATCTGTGTCTGGGAAAGACGGTCAAGTTGGTCTCTGTAAAAACCGTTATCGGGATTTTCGTTAATAAGGCGCGATAACGCTTTGTAAATTCTTGTTTTCATTTCTGCCGCAGCAGCGGTAGTGAATGTAACAATGAGTAACTTGTCCGCAGGTACGGGCTTATCGGGATTGGTAATAATTTTAATTACCCTTTCAACCAGAACCGCAGTTTTGCCAGACCCCGCTGCAGCCGAAACTAAAATATTTGAACCGGAGGAGATCATTGCCTTTAATTGATTATCTGTCCATTTCATTGACATAATTTATATACTCCTCCTTACTTATTTTATTTATAATTCTGTATTTGTTATCAAAGCAACTGTCAAAAGTGCAGACAGACATATAGTCGCAAAGATTACACCAGGGATTTCCTCCTACGTTGGCAGGGGATATCTCTATTTTACCAGACATAATTTCCGCAACAGTTGATTTGATTTTTTTGTACGCATTTTTGCACATAATTTCAATATCTTTTCTGGAAACATCGGGCTTAACAGCAAAAGTGTCACCCAGTGCACCGCAGGATACCTGCTCGTCTGCAACAATGCCCTTCATTTTAAGAGCATCTCTTATCTTTTCTTTAATTTGCTGTTCGTTGTCTGTTCTGTTTCCCGAAATAATCGGATAATCTATCTTATAGTACAAAATTGCAGCAGGTACAGTTACCACTTTGGTTTTTTCAGTTAAAAATCTGCATATTGCATCAATATAGACGGGAAGTTGTATCTGAATACCGTATAATGCCTTTGCAAAATCTACGTCTTTATTACCTGTTTTGTAGTCAACAACGTTAATGTAATTGACATCATCCGTCATATACATATCAACTCTGTCAATTTTACCAGTAAAATGTGCAACTGTGCCATCGTCGAGAGTAATATCAATTTCGGGGAATTCGCTGTCTTTTCCTCCAAAGGCAACCTCACTTCCGTACATTTCAAATTTACTGTTTTTGTAAAATTCCGTAATGTTCCAAAGTACTCCCTTTAAAATTCCCGAAATTTTTTTAACCATCGTACTGCCCTGCAAACTGTCATAAAAAGTTTCACCCATAATTTCTTTCACGGTATCATGGGTAAGTTTTGCTGCCATTTCATCACAAACGGATTTTGTGACAGATTCAAAGTTTTGTACCTTGCAGTAATTTGTGTAATTTTCAATAACGCTGTGCATAATTGTACCAATATCCAGATTTAATGCGGCATTTTCTTTTCTTGCTCTCGCTTTTAATCCGTACCTTAAGAAATAAGAATAGGGACAGTTGTTAAACAATTCAATCTTTGAAATACTGAAATACGGAGTATCGCCGTAAAGCCCGTTTACTATATCGTTCCTTAATTGTTCAGGATTGTTGGTGAACTTGCGTGCATTTAGTATTACGTTATATTTTTCAGGCATATTTTCTTTAAACCATAATTCAATATCCTTGTTTTCTTTCGCAATAATTCTGTTAAACGTTGGAACTACCGCATCCGCAACCGCATCATTTTTACAAACAGTAATTTCAGGAAAAATGTCTGTCAGATTATTAAACACCCTTGATTTATTAAGGGAATTTCCGTCAAAATCGTTCAAACTGTAAGAAAGGTATAATTTTTGCGATGGCGATGTCAATACGGAATACAAAAGAAAACTTTCCGCTCTTTGTTTTATTACTGTTGTGTCGGGAGCATCAAACCCCGCCTTTTCAAGTTCTTCCTTATCCGTTTCCGAGATTAATCCGTCGTTAATGTAACCCTTGGGCATAACACCCTCGTTAATTCCAATAACAAAAACAATCTTTTTTTCCTCTTTAAACAAATCCGCTTCGCTTACGGTTACGCAGTCAAGTGACGGGGGGACCTGACCTGCATCGCAACCCGAAAGTCCGGATTTTAATATTTCAAAATATTTTTCCACCGTTGTGGGCTGTTCCCCGAAAACACTGCACATATTGTTTATAACATCAACCAAAATGTTGCAAACGGTAATGTACTGCTTCCCTTTTTGCAAATCATCAGTATTATTGTATTTAACATAAACGTATTTTTCAATATTAAGGTCATTTAAAATATTAATAAACGCCTCTGAAATCTTTACAAAGGTCTTTCTGCCCGATAACTGTTCTTTGAATTTATAAATAACGTCAGTTAACTTGTGATAATTCTCTTTAAGATACGAAAACTCGCCATCCGACAAATCCGCCTGATAAGTAAATTGCTTTTGCCACTTTTTCTCATTACTTCCCGTTGCGATAATATAGTTTTCCATTATCCAGCAAAGTTTTCTGTCATTATGAAAATCAGATTTAATAAAGTTTATCAGGGAATTCTGTGAAAAGTTGTTTATTATAACTTCAAAAGGTGTAAGTAAATCACTTATAAGGGGATGCTTTGTGCAGTTTACCGCTTCACTTAAAAACACAGGAATTTCGTAATCCGAAAACACTTTTTTAATCAGAGAGTTATATGCGTCCCTGTCTCTGTGCACAACAGCAAAATCATTGTATTTGTAGCCAAAATCACGTGCAAGACGGTAAATTTCAGATGCAACAAAAGAAATCTCATCATAATAATCGTCTGCTTTATAAAGTCCGATATTCTCTGTCTTTTCACCATACGGCCTGACAGGATAACGAAACAGATTGTTATTAAGATAAAGAAGTTCATTGTTATTGTATCTGGTTACATCGCCAAGATAAACATTAGGCATAACCTCAACATTATTTTTGTATGCAAGTTTATACATTTTGTCTGCAACGGTAATGCCCCTGAAAAATATACTGTTATCGTTGTTAAGATTGTCTGTAACGCAGGTAACGTAAATATTTTCAGCAACACTCATAAGTGCCTCTATAACCTGCTCCTGTGCCTTTGTGAAACCGTTAAAACCGTCAATTATTACTGTATATCCTTTAAAAATATTAAATTTAAATATCTTTTCAGAAAGTAACGGAAGACAGTCGCTTGTGTCAAAATAACCGTCTTTAAATTCCGAATTGTATTTTTCGTACAAAAAAGCAATGTCCGTAAGTTTAAGTTTAGAAATCATATTACTGCAATCTGACGCAACAAAGCGTAAATCAGCGGGGGTAACACAACTTGCCTTTAAAGAATTAATCGCATCAAGAAGATGACCTGCAAAATTAAGTTCATCTTCATAGGCACGAAGTACAGACAACTCTTTGGCGTGCTTTATAAGAAGTTTTTTAATAATCATACATTTTGTGCTGTTATCAATAAAATTGCACAAAACCGGACCGTATTTTGAAAAAACAGAGAGAGCAAGACGGGAAAAACCCGTAACAGTAACATTACCGCCCAGATTGTTTTTTGCAACTTCTTTTTCAGCGCTTAAGCAAATATGTTCGGGCGTTATAAATAAAACATTATTGTCGGCTGATTTTTTAATAATGTCAAAACAATATTTTGTTTTTCCGCTTCCCGGCAGTCCGTAAATTATACCAATAGCCATTAATCCTTCCCCCTGAAAAACAAAAAGGAATTACCGACGGCAATTCCTTTTATAATTATTATCCGAGCCAATGCGCGTCTTATTCGCTGTCAGCAGTAACTTCGGGCTCAGCATCTTTTACTTCAAGATACTTGTCAATAATTGATTGTTGAATAGACTCACGCATTTCTGCGTTGATTGGATGAGCGATGTCTTTAAACTCACCATCAGGAGTCTTTCTGCTCGGCATAGCAACAAACAATTTGTCCTGTCCTTCAATTACCTTAATGTCATGAACCACGAAGCAATCATCAAATGTAACAGATACTACTGCTTTCATTCGACCTTCCGCATTTATTTTACGAACTCTGATATCAGTAATATTCATAGCAAACTTTCCACCTTTCACGAAAATTCATTTATACATATAGTTTACAACTATTTTCACAAAAAATCAACAAATTTTTAATTTTTATATGAAAAATATGCACAAAAATATGGTGTAAAAACTATGAATTATAATTAAATGAAAAATTTACTAACGAGAAACTTTTTCGGTTTTATTCTTCTGTATATTTAAAAATTGTATAAAATAGTTTATAAATGCCAGAAGACTGAATCCCAAAGCCGTAACAATTATTACAAGTTTAACATTGTCGTGCATAATACCGCCAAACAATATAAGCAGATAAAATGAAAGATAAATTACAAAAGTAGCAACCTTTCCGTACCATTTCGCGTGGATAACAATATCATCATCGGCATACAGTTTGACGCCACCTATAATCATAAAAACTTCTTTTAATACCAGAAATCCAAAAACTATCCACATCAGTTCAAAACCGTTGTATGCAATACAAAACGACACAACAATCTGTGTAAGTTTGTCCGCAAGAGGGTCTAAAAGTGCGCCTGTCTTGGTTATAAGATTAAATTTTCTTGCAATAAAACCGTCTAAAAAATCAGTAAAGCCCGATGCAAGAAGCAAAATAATCGCACCGACAACATCACCTATTAAAAAACGCCAGGTAAAAAACGGTATAATTACTATTCGCAATAATGTTAATATGTTTGGTAAATTCACAATAAAACCTCAATTTCTTTTAAATTGACAATACTTTTGACAAATCAAGCATATCCTGTCTTACAGTGTTCTTCATATTAAGTGCCTCAACTATGTCAATGTCATAAATCTTGTCATTTTTAACTGCAACAATTCTGTTGCCGATGCCTTCTTTTAAAAGTTCTACGGCTCTTGAACCAAGCTGGCTTGAAACAACTCTGTCTTTAACAGATGGTGAACCGCCTCTTTGAACGTGTCCAAGTTTTGTAGTTCTTGTTTCTACTCCTGTTTGTTCTTCAATGGTTTTTTCAAGGTCACCGTCAAAATTAAAGCCCTCTGCTTTAATGATAATAAAGTGGGATTTATTACGGTTAACGCCGTCTTTGATGGGCTTAATCAAATCTTTTTCAAGGTCGAAATCCATTTCGGGAATTAAAACCGCTTCTGCACCTGTTGCTATTGCAACATTAAGTGCAATCATACCTGAATTTCTGCCCATAACTTCCACAACGTTGCATCTTCTGTGACTTGAAGAAGTGTCTCTTAATTTATCAACAGACTGAGCCGCTGTGTTGACTGCGGTATCAAAACCAATTGTGTAATCGGAACAAGCAATATCATTGTCAATTGTACCGGGAATACCAATTGTTGGCATACCTTCAAGAGACAAATCCTTTGCTCCTCTGAACGAACCATCGCCACCAACTACAACAAGACCTTCGATTCCGTAGGAATGCGCAACGGTAATGGCTTTTCTGATTACGTCAATATCCTTGAATTCAGGACAACGTGCAGTCTGTAAAACTGTACCGCCTCTGTTAATGATGTCAGATACGTCACCTGCACCTGCTTCTTTGATATATCCGTTAACTAGTCCCAGATAACCTTTGTTAATGGTCATAACACGCATACCATAGTATTTTGCAGTTCTTACAACTGCTCTTACTGCGGCGTTCATACCGGGAGCATCTCCGCCGCTTGTTAAAACACCTATTGTGTTAATCTTTTGCATTATCTTTCCTCCTAAAAACCAATGTCAATAATTATTCCGTGTGCCAGAGAAACTTCCGCATCAGGTACCAAAAACTCGCAACAGTAATCAGCAGGAGTTTCGCTGTTGTTTTCTCTGACTTTATAAATTATGCCTTTTTCGGTCAACGCCTGTTTAATTCTTTCCGTGATATCTTTATCACGGGCAATATAAACTATAGTCCACATAAAAGCACTCTCCTTTATCAGCCCACATCTATAACACCGTGTTTTGTGTACAACTTGCATTTTCCGCGGATTTTAATTGCGGAAGTTGTTTCGGTGAATTGGGCAACATACGCTTCTCCGTTATCTAATTTTTCAGTATGGTGAAACTTTGTATCTTTACCTCTCGTTAAACCAATAATGTTTACGCCGTCGCTTTCTGCCTTAATAACAATATATTCATTGATGCCGTTTTCAGTATAATCCATTGCCATACCTCCTAACATACTCTTACCATTTTATACTATTTTTAATAAAAAATCAACAGTAAAGTTAATTATTTTAGAACAATTTCGCATTTATTGTCAAATAATTCACGAATTTTAGTGTACAAAACTTCGTTCGGTGTAACTTTTAAAGAACGCCCGCCCGACATTGTGCTTTTGTCTTTTTCAAAATATAAAATAATATCCGCATCGCCTGAATATATTTTACAATATTCCTTTAAAGTATTTACTTTGTTTTCATACCCTTTTGGAATTTTAATATATAACCTCTGTTGTTCTTTAGTATTTACCAAATATGCTTCGGATAAAATAATTTTTGGCTGTTGTTCTTCTTTGTTGTCAATTTTACCGATGATTTCAACAATTTTTTCTTTTTTCAGTACATTATAATACTGACTGTACTGCCTTGAAAATACAATCACTTCAATTGATGCGGTCAAATCTTCAACTGTAATAAACGCCATTTCTTTGTCGCTTTTAGTTGACTTTCTTACAACATCAGTAACAATACCTGCAATTTTAACTACTGTTCCGTCATTTTGTTCAGTACCTAAAATTTCTGCAACATTCATTGCACCTGTAGTTGACAATGCCTTTTTATAATCATCAAGAGGATGCCCCGAAACATAAACACCAACGGTACTCTTTTCAAGTGCAAGAAGTGTTTCCTTGTCAAATTCATCCATTTCCCGTAAGTTGTCTTCGTAAGCAAAATCATTGCCAAACATTGAAATCTGGTTTGTGTCAGAAAAACGACCGCCAAAAGACGCTCTTTCCGATGTTTCTTCAAACAACGCAAGATACTGTGACCGTTTTCCGCCGAGACAATCAAATGCACCGCATTGTATCAGACATTCTATTGCCCTTTTATTAATGCCTGCCGACGACATTCTTGAGCAAAAAGAAGTAAAACTCGAAAAAGGTCCCCTTTCTCTTTCCTTAACAATTTCATTGGCAGCACCTGTGCCGAGATTTTTTACAGCCGAAAAAGCAAATCGTATATTTTTACCGTCTGTTGTAAATTTTACATCACTTTTGTTAATATCAACGGGCAGAATTTTAAGTCCCATTGACGGCATCTTGTTAATATATTGTGCAATCTTTACATCATCATTATAGTGGGTTGACATTAAAGCACACATAAATTCTGCGGGATAATGGCACTTTAAATACGCAGTCTGGTACGCTACAACTGCATAAGCGGCGGCGTGGGATTTGTTAAAGGCATATCTGCCGAAATCAGTCATCATATCAAACAGTTTTTTAGCGCTGTCTTTGTCAACACCGTTATTTACTGCACCCAAAACTTCCTCGTCACCATATATAAAACTGTGCTCTTCTTTAAGAATTATTTCAGGTTTTTTCTTACTCATTGCA
>JAFQVC010000074.1 GCA_017408205.1 Clostridia bacterium
GTACTTGGTATAGTATTTTCAATTATCGTTTTTGTGTTTAACATTTCTAAACTTAATATTGACGTGTCAAAGGTAGAAAACGATAAGATTAATTCAGATGTTGACGTTGAAAATCTTCATAAAGACACTGTGGTTGTGTATGTAACAGGTCCGCTGTTCTTTACAAACTGCGACAAATTAATCGCATTTTTTAAAGAGCTGGCACCCTGCAAAAAGATAATTCTGTCAATGAGAGGAGTGCCTTATATTGACATTACCGCAACATCGGCACTTCTTGACTGTTATCTTGAAAAAACTTCACAGGGCACAGAATTTGTGTTCAGCGGTTTGCAGGAAAGAGTTATGGAAAGTTTCAAACGCGGTGAATTTATGGAAAAAGTAGGGCAGGACAAGTTCTACTGGAGTGTGGATAAGGTTCTGTTGGAAACTGCAACTAAATAATTAATAAAGAGCATTGAGTGTTTGATATGTCCCCAAAAGTTATACACTTTTGGGGCATATTTTTTGCACCTTTTGATTGACTGATAAAAATCAATGTGGTACAATTTGGGAGTAAGGAAGTATAACAAGGGTGAATGTACAAAAGTAGGCACGTCCCTGATTTCTTCTCTATGAGTTTTTTGATAATTATTACGAAAAGAATTCGCCTGATAATAATGCCTCATATAACGTATTCTTTAACAATTGTTCGAGTGTTGTAATGACAGGGTTAAACAAGGGGGTTTTGAAGGATGGAACAAAGGTTTTCGGGTTCATTGATAAAGCAATAACAGGAAATCCTAATAAGAAAATGGCAATATTGCAAAGCGTATTTTATAATTCGGAATTTACTGCTGAAGCATCACATAAAGTTATCAATGATAAGCTTTGGGAAATAAATAATCAACCTTGGTGGAAGAAAAATATGTATATTGCTGAGAAACTTGAAAAGTTGCATTAAAGCGGAGGTGTGTAGTGAAGAATAAATACATAATACTGTCTAGCGCTATAATTTTTGGGATAGGTATAATTTTACTCATTAGCGTGGGGCTTCAAACCTTGATATACCAGAAAAAGCAAATTTATATAATTCAAGATAGTGCATATGATTATTTGACAGAAAAATATAATAGAGAACCCATATATCTGGGGAATGGAAATTACTATGATTCGGTATTTTTTTATGATGCTTATTTTGAAGAGAAAGACCATTTTCAGGTAAGATATATTAGTGCAAGTTCTTCCTTTGAGGATGATTATTTACAGAATATATTAGTTGGTGAATTGAAAAAGATTATAAATGACAGACTCGTTGTGTTGGGTTATTCAGACACCGAGATTTATGTAAGGGCAATGATTGGAACACCACGAGATTTGACTAACAGATTATATGAGTATTATAAAAAATTAGGAAGAGAACCTAGGGTTCAGGATATTATAGGGTTGGAGAAGTTTTCTCATATTACTGTTTATTTTAATAAAGATGTTGTAAGTGAAAGCGAAAAAGAAAGAATTAATAATCTTTTGGCAGATTTGCCTATCGAAAGGATCGATTATAGAGTGCGCGAGTGACGAAGTACACAAGGGGACGGTTCTTTTGTGTTATATTAGTTTTCAGTTTAGAGTTATGAATTCGGGCGTTGCCAAAATGTTATGATGTGCTTTGCACAGTTATAATAAAGAGCATTGAGTTTTCAATGCTCTTTTATTATATTGACAAACATTTTATTTCCAATTATAATATTTTCAGGTGATAATATGAAAAATTTAATCAGGGTTGTTTTGCCTAAACAATATAATCTTGTAGTTGGAGATACTTTCCAGATTTTTTATCGCGGTGTTGTGGAAGCACCAAATCCTTATTGCTACGATATTTTATCTGTATGCGAAAAAGGCAGGAACTATCCCAGATATTTTGAGTTTACCCCCGAGGAAGAGGGAGAATACGACCTTACAATTTCCGTATATTCTGCGGACAAAACATTGATTGGACAGGGAATCACGAAATTAAAGGTTTCAAAGCCAAAACTTCCCCAAAAGCCACTTAATATTTTATGTATCGGTGATTCGCTGACAGCAGGAGGCACCTGGGTAAAAGAAGTGCATAGAAGACTTTGTGATGACGGAATTAAAGATGTCACATTTATAGGAACGTGCCAAAAAGATGAGGTTGGTTTTGAGGGCTACGGCGGTTGGGAATGGTCCAACTATACCTTAGGTAGTAAAACCCCGTCGTTGTGGGTGACTTGTAATTCCGACAAAAAGGTGTGCGACCAGCATTCCTTGTGGAAAGATGGAAAGGGAGAAATATGGCAACTGGAAACAATAGATATAGGTCGGCTTAAATTTAACAGATACGGCGGACACAAAGGGGAAAGACCAACGGGCGTGCTTACTCATTACCAGAACGCCGTTTCAAAAACACCCATAGAAATAATTAATACTTATGACGAAAAGCCAAATCCTTTTTATGATTTGGAAAAGGGTGAGGTCTGCCTTAAGACATATTGCGAAAAGTACGGTTTTGAGGGAATTGATATTGTATATATTTTGCTTGGTGCAAACGGACTTATCGGCAACGAAAAACCAATACCGAAGTTTTGCGAAGACGTGGCTAAAAAAGCAAAAACATTTATAGATATAATTAACCGTGATTATCCCAAAGTACAAATACGCCTTATGACGATGCCTGTTCCGTCAGTAAACGGAGGTACAGGTGCAAGTTACGGTGCAAAACTACCTTACTGCGATGATTACGGACTTGCGGTTTACACTATGGAGTTAAATGCTGCGTACGAAAAACTATCTTGCGAATATGTAAAAACAGTAAATATTCCAAGTCAGTTTGACTCCGAATACAATTATCCCTGTGAAGAAAAACCCGTAAATGTAAGAAGTACAAAAACGGAAATAGTAGGTACAAACGGACTGCATCCGTCAGATGACGGTTATATGCAGATAGCAGATGCAGTTTACAGAGATGTTGTGGGCACAATTAATAATTTATAAGGAGAGACATTATGTTTAAATCAATCAAAAGAGAACCTTGTTTTGTGGAAATGCAGACATCAAGAGGTTGGGAAAGTGCAATAAAATCAAATGACAGTTACAGTACTAAAGCAGGACTTGTAAAGTATCAAAACGGAGATATTGTCCTTGTTGAAACAACCGAGCCCGTAGAAAGAATAAGATTAAGATGGAATGACGACTTTACTTTTGTTAAGCGTGTTTTAGGTGATGCCCCGGGTGTTGAGTTTGGTGATATGGCGTGGATGCCTGTATATCCCGAAAAGCATTGGGCGTGGTACATTCAGTGCTATGACGGCAAAACCGCTCACGGTTACGGTGTAAAAACAGGTTGCAACAGTTTTTGCTTCTGGCAGTTGGATCAGGAGGGTATTTCATTAGTTTTAGACGTACGTAACGGCGGATGCGGAGTAATGCTTAAAAGCCCTCTTGTTTGTGCAACAGTAGTGGAAAGAGAGGGGTTGCTTACAGAAACACCTTATAAAGCGTGTCAGGAGTTTTGTAAGTTAATGTGTGAAAAACCCAATCTTCCGTCTCGTCCCGTTTTCGGTCTTAACAACTGGTATTATGCTTACGGCGATATTTCCCGTGAAAGCGTATTGGAAGATACGAAATTAACTATGGAACTGTGTGCCGATACTAAACACAGACCGTATATGTTAATAGATGACGGCTGGCAGTTATTAAGGGAGCCAAGTTACATCGGCGGTCCTTTTGTGCCAAACGAGAAATTTGGTGATATGGCAGAACTTGCGGCAAAAATGTCCGATATGGGTGTTGACCCGGGACTATGGATAAGACCGCTTCTTACAAAAGAAAAAGTAAGTGAAAATATGCTTCACCCAAGACGCCTTGGCACAGGGGGAGGAGTATTTTTAGACCCGTCAAAAGATGAGGTACTGGAGTTTGTGGCAGACATTGTTAAAACAGTTTCTGATAACGGCTATAAAGTAATTAAATACGACTTTACTGCTCCTGATATGATGACTGCAGACATTTATGACGAAATATATTTAAAGGAAAATCTTACAGACGGTGGTTGGCATTTTGACGACATAAGCGTTACTAATGCACAGATAATTAAAAAACTGTATGAAAAAATTCAGGATGCCGCAGGGGACTCTCTGGTTATGGGTTGCAATACATATAATCATCTGGCTGCAGGAATTCATCAGATTCAAAGAAGTTGTCTTGACACAAACGGACACAACTGGGAGAAGACAAGAAGAAACGGTGTTAATCCTCTGGCATTCCGTATGCCGCAGAACAATACCTTCTTTATTGCAGACCCTGACTGTGCTGCAATTACAGACAAGAGCCCTCATGAAATGAACGTAAGATTTTTTGAGGCCTGTGCTTTGTCGGGCGAAAGTTTGTTTATTTCGGTTACACCAGGACTTTTAAGTAATGAGCACAAAAAACGTCTTAAAGAAAGTTTTAAAATTGCAGATGCAGGTTGTCAGTGTGAGCCCATTGACTGGCTTGACACAAGTTGCCCGAGACAGTATATGGTAAACGGCGAAATCAGAACTTTCAACTGGTATGATATAACTAACGGTGTAAATATATATTAATAGGGGATGTAAAAATCGTCCAGAACGTAAAAAAAGCATTATACAATAAACCCTCTCAAGAATTCTTGAGAGGGTTTTTATTATGCTGAAGTTTGTTTTTTGCCGTACTTTGCTTTATATTCATTTGGAGTCAAATCTGTAAACGCTTTAAATGTTTTATGGAAATATGAGGGACTCTTATATCCAACCATTTCGGAAACAGAGCACACTTTGGTGTCGGAATCCTTTAATATTTCCTTTGCTTTTTCTATTCTTACGCGGGTTAAGGTATCCACAAAATTTTCTCCCACTTTTTGCTTGTAGTATGCACAGAAATAACCCCTTGACAATGCTACGAAGTTTGAAATATCGGAAAGAGAAATATCGTTCATATAGTTCTGTTCAATGTACTTCATAACTTTGGTGGGTATATTTTCCAAATCGGTATTTCTGTTTGAAGCGGGCGTTAACTTTTGCTGAACAAAGTCATTTAATGTTTTGAAATCGTATAAAACCGATACGTCGGTATTGACCGCCAGTATTTCGTAAAGTGTGGTTTTTAATTCCGTCATATATTTATCTATGTTTATTTTTGACGGGTTTTTAACTACTGCTATTATCTCTATGTTGTGACGTGAATATCTTACAAACTCTGTAAACATATCCTCGTTGTCGTCGCGGACAATGTTTATAATACCGTTATATAGTCGGTACTGTCCGTATTTCCACACTTTTTTTAAATATGTAGTGAAATTATTTATATGTATGTTTATAACAAAACCGCCGTTTTTGGAAAAACCATAAGGGAAGCCAAGAGTGGACAGTTGAAGATTAAGAGCGTCGGGTGTACTTATTCTTCCAATTAACAAATCGGAAAAGAATTCCTGACGTGCGTGAACGAACTGGTCGTCGCCATCACTCTGGCGTCTGTTTTCCCGGAACATTGTTTCAAAAAGCATTTCGAAAGTTTCGTAAGTTTCCTTTTTGTTAAGGGGTTTCAATAAGTAGTAATAAACATTGTATTTAAGTGCTTGTCTTGCAATGTTAAAGTTGCGGGCGGAACTTACAAAAATTATTTTTGTATCGGGATAGTCTGTATAACATAATTTTGCAATATCAATTCCAGAAATTTTCGGCATTTTAATATCTGTCACTATGATGTCAACTTCGTTTTTCTTTAAATAATTTACCGCTTCTCTGCTGTTGTTAAATACAGCAACGATTTTTGCATCGAAGTTCTGCCAGTTTACAAAACTTTCAAGGTCACGGGCGGTATCTTGTTTTTCATCAATAATGATTACGTTATACATTAATTCACCTCCTGTGGGAACGCCACCATTGATATTATACCTTGTTTAATTTATAAAATCAAGTAAAAAGTGAAAAATATTTTGATTTTCCCATAATATAGAGCATAATAAAATGAAAATAATCCCGAAAACACAGGGTTTTCGGGATTATGTGCAATATTAACTATTCCTGGGAATTTTCGTCAGTTTCTTCTACATCCTCAACAACTTCTTCGTCTTCGTAATCTTCGAAGGGGTCGTTTACAAACTCGTCAACTTCTGTTTCACCTTCTAAAAGGTTGTATGCTTCTTCTGCAATTTCAGCATCTGTGGGCATATTTCTTCTTTTGATTAAAAGAACAACCAAAACTACTGCTATGATTAATACCGCAAGCAATATTGCAAGGGATAAGAAGTTGGGAATTGAGAATATTAAATTCACAGGGTTCTTTCTTTCAGAGTCGATATTCCATTTTAAGTTTGTACCAAGACCTGAAACTTCATCTGCATTTGAATAACTTGCGGGCAAAGGAAGGTCGATTGTTAAGGTTGCAATTGTTGGTGTAGTACCTTTTTCTGCTTCTTCTGCCGTCATTCTTGTATCATAACTTGCAGTTACAAAATATCTTGTTGAGAACAAGCCCTTGTCTTCTGCCAAGGTATAACCTACTGAAGTATTACCGTTTGAACTGAAGTTAATGGGGTCCCCTGCCAATGTATCGCTTGTTACTTCGATGTATCCCTGTTCGCCGTCTTTATATATGTCAAAACTCATACCCGCCTGCAGGTA
>JAFQVC010000075.1 GCA_017408205.1 Clostridia bacterium
AAGAGCAGAAATCAGAGGGTGGCCTCTTGATTCCGACTATTTAACATACAAAAACTGCAGTATTCCCGATATTTTAATTCCCCTGTCCGAACAAAAAGATGGTTTAAGAATTTCAGCCCATCCCGCGGTTTTGTGGGTGCGTATCGACATTCCCGCCGATTTTAAAGCAGGTGATTACTCTATAGAAATTACTGCGGCAGACGATGAGGGCATAGTTGCAAAAGAAACTATGGAAATCA
The DNA here is from genome assembly GCA_017408205.1 of Clostridia bacterium. Lineage (GTDB taxonomy): Bacteria > Bacillota > Clostridia > Monoglobales > Firm-18 > RGIG1864. The sequence goes on from JAFQVC010000075.1 coordinate 240, forward strand.
CCGTTCTTCCATACAAGTTGCCCGAAAGCACACTTAAATACACACAGTGGTTTTACTGCGACTGTATTGCAAACTACCACAATGTTGAGATTTTTTCAGACAAACATTGGGAACTAATTGAAAACTACATAAAAACTGCTGCGGAGGTGGGTATCAATATGCTTTTGACTCCCATTCACACTCCGCCCCTTGATACTGCAATAGGCACTATGAGACCTGTTATTCAGTTGGTAGATGTAAATCTTAATAACGGCAAGTACAGTTTTGAAATGTCAAAACTTACAAAATGGGTGGAAATCTGCAAAAGAAACGGAATTAAATATTTTGAAACCGCCCACCTTTATTCACAGTGGGGTGCAAAATGTGCACCAAACATTATGGTTAACGAAGAGGGCAACTACCACTTAAAATTCGGTTGGCATGTTGACGGAAACGACGAAAGTTACAAAGAATTTTTAGGAAACTACATTCCTGCAGTTGCTGACCACTTAAAATCATTAGGAGTTTTAGAGGATACTTATTTCCATATTTCAGACGAACCAAATGCCGATAACATTGACACTTATGCAGAGCGAAGTGCATTTATAAAGTCTGTTGCAGGGGATGTCAAAATTTTAGACGCCTTGTCAAATCTTGAGTTTTACGAAAAAGGGTATATTAAAATGCCCGTTCCTGCATCTAACCACATAGAGCCTTTTATTGAGGCAAAAGTGCCTGAAATGTGGGTTTACTACTGTTGCGGACAAGGTTACAAAGTGTCAAACAGATTTTTGGCAATGAGTTCATACCGTAACAGAATTATGGGTGTGCAGATGTATAAATTTGATATTAAGGGCTTTTTGCACTGGGGATTTAATTTCTACAATACATCATACTCAAATTACCCCATTAACCCATATCTTACAACTTCTGCCGACCACGACTTCCCTGCAGGAGACCCATTCTCAGTATATCCTGCAACAAACGGTGCATACCCATCACTTCGAGCACTTGTATTTTACGAGGGACTTGAAGATATAAGGGTACTTCGTCTTGCAGAAAGCATTTTAGGACGTGAAAAAGTTGTTGAAATTATAGACGACGTGGCAAAAACAGACGTGCGATTTGCAAACTATCCTTATGATACACAGTACATCTATAAATTAAGAGACAGAATAATAGAAGAAATAAGCGAATAATATAAAGACCTCTCTTTCGAGAGGTCTTTATTATGAATTGACACCTGGCGTTGTCATTAATTGGCGTACCGCCATGAATTCTCGCTGTCGCTTCCATGAATTGAAATTCAAAGAATTTCATTTTGGTTGAAAACCGTCTGCGGTTTTCTTCATCAATGCACAAAGTGCAATTCATGAGCCATCGGCTCAATTCATGAAAGTTTTAATTTTCAATTCACGCCGTAGGCAATTCATTTACTAACAGCAGTTATTGCAGTCAAAGTCGCTTTTCTGGGGCGGGAAAAATTCGTCTATAGGGAAGCGAAGAGAGTTAAACAATTCGCAGGGGTTTTCCTCTGTTGCTGCAAGACATTCTTTTTCAGGGATACAGAAGTCAATTGCAGGAATTAACAACTGAACGTTACGTTCAATTTTAATAATTGTAAACAATCCCAGTGATACAAATACACGTTTGTCGGTATTTGAAACACAAAGTTCGTCGTTGAAGCAACGACAGATGTAATCAGGCACAGTTGAAACGTCACAACAGCAGCAACCGCAGTTACAATGTGCTTTATCAACCACTTTTGCAGCAAGAGCAATGGGGTCAACTACTTCTACTATTGCTTTTGGCAGGTTATTCTTTCTCCACATAACGGGCATCTGTCCGCCGGGGTTGTAATCAGATGAGAAGGTTTTTGAATTACCCTCAGAGCCGAACAGAATTACTTTTTTGTCAAAAGTAGCAAGGCCCTCTACCTCTGTGGGGTTGCCAACTCCTCTGTACGCATCTAAAGTTACGCGGAAAAAGTACTTAACATCTACTGTGAAAAAGCCTCTGTTAAAGGGAACAGGCTCAATATCTGTAAATACCCAGATAACTTCTGCTTTCTTTATTTTAACGTTGATTGCCTGGTCAATGATTGACTGACCGCTTTGTGTTAAAATAACTTCCAAGTCTTCTAAACAGTCTTTTTCTTTACAGGAATCATATACCTGGTCTGTGTGAATACATACACCGTCTTTAAAGTCGCAGTTTGGACGGCTGTTTGCTTCATAGCATTCACTCATAAAACTATCCTCCTATATTTTAATTGCTTTTGCCGAGATATCGGCTTAAAAGACTTCAATACATAATATGTATTTTAACAAATAATGTTAATTTTGCCACCCCGTTATAAGCAAAAATCCAAGTGCAATTATTAAAGGCAGGTCTTTCTGGTCGTTATCGTCAAAAAGCAAAACAAGAATAAGTCCTATAAGAATTATGTCGTCGCACCCAAGCCCCAAAAAGAGGTTATTCTTTTTTTCAGGCTCACAAGGTGGCGGGGGACTTGGAGGCTTCGGACAGGGTGTCGGCACCGACGGTTGCTGAAAAGGGCTTGTGTATCTTTTATATAC
>JAFQVC010000076.1 GCA_017408205.1 Clostridia bacterium
ATGTCAGGACCTTCATCCCACAAAAGTCCTGTTTCGCGAAGAGTGTTATAAATTACGTCTGTTGCGCCTTCAACGTACCTCTCCTGGTCTGTATCTTCAATTCTTAATATAAAATCCCCGCCCATAGATTTTGTAAGCAAATAAGCGTATAGTGCTGTTCTTAAATTGCCTATGTGCATATAACCTGTGGGACTGGGTGCAAATCTTGTTCTGACTTTTGTCATTTTACTTCTCTCCTTTAAAAAATACATACATATATATAATATATTTTAATTTTAATCTTGTCAAGTATTGGTTAATGTGATAAAATAATATATGTGTATTTTTATCGTAAAGGAGTATAAATATGAGTATAGAATTTTCAAATAGAGTAAAAGATTTGCAGGGCTCTGCAATAAGAGCGTCATTTAAAGCCCTTGCAAAACCGGGTATGATTTCATTTGCAGGGGGTATGCCCTCTCCTGAACTTTATCCCAATAAAGAAATTGCCGAGATTGCAAAAGAAATCTTTTTAAATCAGGGCACAATTGCATTACAGTACGGTATTACAGAAGGTTATGCCCCACTTATTGCACAAACAAAACAGCGCCTTGAATCACAAAATGTAGGTAATGAAAATGACAACGTAATTATGGTTTCAGGTGGACAGCAAGGTATAGAACTTGTTTCAAAAGCCCTTTTAAACGAAGGTGACGGAGTTGCATGTGAAATCCCGTCTTTCGTTGGTGCACTTAACTGCTTCCGTTCATACAATGCTAAACTTTACGGCGTTCCTATGGACGAAGACGGTATGAACATTGAAAAACTTGACGAAACACTACAACAGCATAAAAACATCAAGTTTATTTACACTATTCCTACTTTCCAGAATCCGTCAGGCAGAACAATGTCCCTTGCAAAAAGAAAGCAAATTTTAGAAGTTGCAAAAAAACACGGCGTGTTTATTTTAGAAGACAACCCTTATGGCGAATTAAGATTTTCAGGTGAGCCCGTTCCGGCAATAAAAACAATGGACAAAGACAACATCGTAATTTACGCCGGTTCATATTCAAAAGTCATGGCACCGGGACTTCGTGTTGGCTTCCTTTGTGCCGATGCTGAATTAATTGAAAAATGTGTTGTGTGCAAACAGGTAAGCGACGTTCATACAAACGTTATTTCACAGATGATTATAAGCGAATTTATAAACAAGTACGACATAGATGCTCACATTAAAAAGAGTTGCGAACATATAGGCAAAAAATGCGACCTTATGAAAAAGTGCATCAAAGAATATTTCCCGGGCAATGTTACTTCAACCACTCCCCAGGGCGGTCTTTTCTTGTGGTGTGATACAAACGACGGCAGTAACAGTGCAGACTTGAATGCAAAAGCAATAGAAAACAACGTTGCCATCGTTCCCGGCTCATGTGCAATGACAGACCCGAATGCCATAACATCTGCATTCAGGTTAAACTACTCCATGGCATCAGACGAGCAGATAGTACAGGGTATAGAAATTTTAGGAAAGGTTTTAAAGAACAATGGATGAGAAAAAAAGAATTTTAAGCGGTATCCAGTCAAGCGGACTTCTTACTTTAGGCAATTACATAGGAGCACTTCGTAACTGGGGCACTTTGCAGGACGATTACGACTGCTTTTACTGTGTTGCAGATTTACACTCAATAACAGTAAGACAGGACCCTGCACAGTTCCGCAAAAGAGCAATGGAGATTTTCACAATTTACCTTGCAAGCGGAATAGACCCTGAAAAGAGCACTTTGTTTTTCCAGAGCCATGTTTCTGCCCATGCAGAACTTAACTGGATTTTAAACTGCTATACGTATATGGGCGAACTGCAAAGAATGACACAATTCAAGGATAAATCTGCCAAACACGCAGATAATATAAACAGCGGTCTTTTCACATACCCTGTTCTTATGGCGGCAGATATTCTTCTTTATCAGGCAGACCTTGTTCCCGTTGGTCACGACCAGTTGCAGCATCTTGAAATCACAAGAGATATTGCAAACAGATTTAACAATATTTACGGTGACGTGTTTACTATGCCTGAGCCGTACATCGGCAAAGTGGGTGCAAGAATAATGAGCTTGGCAGAGCCAACTTCAAAAATGAGTAAATCTGACCCCAACCCCAACGGCTATATTGCAATTTTGGACGACAGAGATACAATTATCCGTAAATTCAAAAAAGCAGTAACTGACAGCGACGGAGAAATTGCATACAAAGAGGGCAAAGACGGTATTAACAATCTGCTTTCTATTTACAGTGCAATTACAAACAAAACAATAGACGAAGCCGTACTGGAATTCCAGGGCAAAGGCTACGGAGAATTCAAACTTGCAGTAGCAGAAACTGTTGCAGACACACTTGCTCCTTTGCAGGACAGATTTAATAAACTGTCACAGGATAAGGCGTACTTAAAAAGCGTGTATGAAAAAGGCGCAGAAAAAGCCGCATATACTGCATATAAAACTTTACGAAAAGTTTATAAGAAAGTCGGTTTCACCGAAAGATAAATGGGGGAAAGCCAATGATTTTAGATATTGTATTACGTTTGATGTTTGCTGTTGCAGTGTCTTTCGCAGTGTCTTACGCTGCAACACCAATAGTAAAGACATTAGCATTTAAAATCGACGCAGTTGACGTTCCGAAAGACGAACGAAGAATGCACAAAAAAGCCATACCCACAATAGGGGGCGTTGCCATATTTTACGGTGCACTTATTTCTATCCTTTGTTTCTGCGACATAAACAGTCAACTTACAGGGGTGCTTTTAGGTGCAGTAATAATTGTGTCCCTTGGTGTTTTAGATGACATTTTAGACTTACCCGCAATTTTAAAGTTTTTAATACAAATAGGTGCGGCACTTCTGGTAGTAATGCACGGTGTAAAAATAGACCACTTTACCAACCCCTTTTTCTGGCAGGACTCACAGTATATTTCCCTTGGTATGTGGTCAATTCCAATTACTGTTTTCTGGATTGTAGGGGTTACAAATGCTTTTAATCTGATTGACGGCCTTGACGGACTTTCGGTAAGTATTTCTTCCATTTCTGCAATTTCGTTGTTTACAGTGGCACTGTTAACAGGCGAAACCAACCTTGCTATTTTGTCTGCAGCAATTGCAGGTGCTTGTTTTGGTTTTCTGCCATTCAACAAACACCCCGCATCTATTTTTATGGGTGATGCAGGTGCAACATTTCTTGGCTTCGTTTTCGGAAGCATAAGCGTAATGGGACTGTTTAAAGGATACGCTGCAATTTCCGTAAGTGTACCTTTCTTAATCCTTGCTTTACCTATTTTTGATACAAGTTTTGCAATTATAAGACGAGTTTTAAAAGGACAGTCACCTATGCACCCCGACAGAGGGCATTTGCATCACAGACTGATTGACATGGGCTTTAATCAAAGCCAGTCCGTTTCAATTTTATGTATCGCAAGTGCACTTTTATCCTTAAGTGCAGTTGTAATAATTCTTAGCGGATGGGAAAGAGCAGTTATATTTATTTTCGCAATATTTGTGCTTCTTCTTTGTGGAATTAAGATGCTTTCCATACACAACAGAGAAAGGAACGAGGACAATGAACAAAATTAAAGTAATGTCAGTATTCGGCACAAGACCTGAGGCAATAAAAATGGCTCCCCTTGTTCTGGAACTTGAAAAATATGAACAAATCCAGTCTGTCGTTTGTGTAACTGCACAACACAGACAAATGCTTGACCAGGTCCTTGATATTTTTAAAATCAAACCTGACTACGATCTGGATATTATGAAACAGCGTCAGACATTAACCACCATTACTACAAGCGCATTAGAAGGTCTTGACGATGTAATTAAAGAAGCAAAACCCGATATAATTTTAGTTCACGGAGATACTACCACCTCTTTCGTGGGTGCTCTGGCAGGGTTTTACAATCAGGTGCCTGTAGGACATGTTGAAGCAGGGTTAAGAACTTTTGACAAATATTCCCCGTTCCCCGAGGAAATGAACAGAAACTTAACGGGAAGAATTGCAGAACTGCACTTCTCACCTACCAAGTCAAACAGACAAAATCTGCTTAACGAAAATATAAAAGACGAAGACATTTTCATTACAGGTAACACCGTAATTGACGCTATGGCAACAACTGTAAGTGAAAATCACCAGTTTTGTGACAGTTTAAAAGATGTAGATTTCAAAAATTCAAG
>JAFQVC010000077.1 GCA_017408205.1 Clostridia bacterium
GCTTTTATGTTTTCTCCTGATATGGTCTTGTCATTCTTCAGTAATGTACCGTCAAGGTCGGTGCAAATAAGCACACCGTCAAACTTACCCATTTTTTTGTTTTTCTCCTTTTATCTCATTGCCACAAGGCAACATATCGAGTTCCGTAAGGAACATATCGAGAATTCGTCAGAATTCATATCGATGCATTGCTTTGCAATGCTATAAAGACTGTATAATTTAGATGCCAATGTTTTTAGCCAAATTTCGAACTGAAGTTCAAATGGAAATTACTTCATATTGTCAGCAGTTATAAATGTAAAGCCGTTGTCCTTCAGAATTTTACCTGCAAGGTATGTTTTATCTGCATAATCGTTCTGGTAAGCATAGTAATCGGGATAAAAATACTGTTCATGATTTGCAATACCGACATACTCGTAATCTTTCAGTTCGTCAAGTTTTTCCTCAAGACTTTCTAAAGTAAACAGATTAAGACACGGACCGTCAGCAAGGCGTTTAAAATAAAGACCGGTTCCGTCGTCATAAAGGGAGGCGTTTTTCCATATTATCTTATTATGCTGCTCAGCATTGATGTAGTTATAAGAACATATCGAAGCTGTTATTGCCTTGTTATTTGTATCGCGTGTGAAAAGCATAGTTTCAGGCTGTCTGTTTTGTTTAAGTCTTGCTGCATGTCCATAAGGAAGGGACGAGTCATCACCATTAAATTCATATCTTTCACCTACACTGGGGGACAAAAACTTTACTCCACAGTCCTTAAGTGCCCTGCATCCCGCTTTACTCATGGCTCCCCAATGAAGAATAACAGCGTTTGATAGTGATTTTTCTCCTGCAAAACGAATTATTTCGTTCTTAACTGCGGTGTAATTGTTTTTCGCATCCTCGTATGATATGTTTATATAAGGATAATCCGGAAATTCCTGTTTTGCATGAAAAGCAAATTTCAGCCAGTTTGAATTATCCTCAAATTCTTCTTTATATCTATCCGTTACCTCTGTAAGCGTAAACTCGTCATCGCCATAAAAGAAATCTGTTCTGTAAAAGACATTCAGCTGAACAGTCATACCATAGTCTTCGTTAGCTTTCTTCAACATCTTAAAAAAACTGTTACAAAAAACCGAATCAGCTTTTTGACGGGTTATATCCCTGAGACACCATATTACATCATCAATAAAATAAAAAGCTTGCTTACTCATTTCCACTCTCCTTTTCTTTGATTTGATTTTATTATATAACAAACCCCCGAAAATATCAATATTTTTAGGAAAATTCTTCTTCCTCTTTTGCCCCTTTTTTACTTATGATTGTTAAAATTTTAACAATCATAAGAGAGATCATCTTCCTCCATTCAAAAATCGGGAAATAAATTTTCAAAAGTGTAGCAAAATGAAAAAATATGTGTTACAATATAAACAGGAAAATTTTTGCGTAAAGCAGGGTGATAAAAATGAAATCATTTTTGGATTTTATGAAAAACAATATTGTGGTAATTGACGGTGCTATGGGTACTATGCTCCAGAAATCGGGTTTGAAATTAGGAGAAATTCCCGAAAGTTTCAACATAACCAATCCTGAAGTTATTGCTGATATACACAGTCAGTATTTAAAAGCAGGTGCAAACGTTATAACCTCCAACACATTCGGAGCAAGCCCCTTAAAACTTAAAGATTCACTTTTTACCTGCAGACAAATTGTAACATCAGGTGTGGGACTTGCAAAAGTTGTTGCAGGAAACAAAGCGTACGTCGCTTTAGATATTGGTCCTCTTGGGGAAATGTTAAAACCAATGGGTACTTTATCTCACGAAGATGCATACGAGTACTTTAAAAAGCAGGTTATATACGGAGCCGAAGCAGGCGCCGACCTTATTATAATAGAAACAATGACGGACTTAACCGAAGCAAAACTTGCATGTCTTGCGGCAAAAGAAAACAGCGACCTGCCCGTTGTCTGCACAATGTCCTTTGAAGAAAACGGACGAACATTTACCGGTTGTCTTCCCTCTGCCGCCGCCCTTACATTATCACCCCTTGCAGATGCGGTTGGAGTAAACTGTTCAATCGGTCCTGACAAACTTGCACCCATCATTTTAGAGTTTTTAAAATATGCAACTGTTCCCGTATCAATAAGCCCCAACGCCGGCTTACCAAAAGACGTTGACGGAAAAACCGTATATGACACAGACAGCATAACCTTTGCAAAACATATTGAAAAATTACTTGATATGGGCATCTCATTGGTAGGCGGTTGCTGCGGAACTACACCCGAGTATATTGAAAAAGTAAAACAGATTGTAACAACCAAAAAGAAAAAAGCAACGGACAGACCGCAAATCACCGCACTTTGTACCGCCACAAAAACTGTTGTTGCAAATATGCCTTTGATTATAGGCGAGCGTATCAATCCCACAGGTAAGAAACTGTTAAAGCAGGCACTTATTGAGGGCGATTACAATTACATTATAAATCAGGCGGTATCACAGATAGATGCAGGCGCAGATATTTTAGACGTCAACACAGGTCTGCCCGAAATTGACGAAGAAAAAGTTTTAAAAGATGTTATAACAGAAATTATGTCTGTTACGGATACACCCTTACAGATTGACAGTTCCAACCCAAAAGCCATTGAAACCGCCCTTCGCACTTACACGGGTAAGGCAATCGTAAACTCGGTAAACGGTGAAGAAAAATCAATGGAAAGCATATTGCCTTTAGTTAAAAAATACGGTGCTGCTGTAGTTGTGCTTACATTGGACGAAAATGGCATTCCCGACAAAGCAGAAAAACGTGTCGAAATAGCAAAAAGAGTGGTTAAAAGAGCAACCGCTCTCGGTATTCCCAAAAGCGACATTATAGTTGACTGCCTGACCCTGACCGTTTCTGCACAACAAAAAGAAGCATCAGAAACACTAAAAGCAATAACTATGGTAAAAGACCAGTTGGGTGTCAAAACCGTTCTTGGGGTGTCCAACATATCATTCGGCTTACCCAGACGCGATATTATAAACGAAACATTTTTAGCACAGGCATTACATTCAGGACTTGATTTTGCAATTATAAATCCTAATCAGGAGGGTATGACAAGCAGAATATACGCCCATAATGTTATTGCAAATATAGATTGCAACTGCAACCGCTTCATAGAACGCTATTCTGCAGAAACCGCAAGCATTGCGACATCAACCGAAATGACGTTAAAAGATATTGTTGTAGGCGGTTTAAAAGACAGTGCTTATTCCGAAACGATGAAACTTTTAGTGGATTATTCAGGCATCGACATCGTTGACAACCACTTAATTCCTGCCCTTGACATCGTTGGAGAAAAATACGAAAAGAGCGAGGTGTTTCTGCCACAGTTAATAAGAAGTGCAGAAACAGTTCAGGAAGCATTTAAATGTATCAAAGCCACAATGGAATCAAACGCCTCCCTTAACAAAGGAACAATTGTTATTGCTACAGTTAAAGGCGACATTCACGACATCGGCAAAAACATAGTTAAAGTAATTTTAGAAAACTACGGATATAAAATTATAGACCTGGGCAGAGATGTTGACAAAGAAACCATTGCAGAATCACTTAAAGCGAACAAAGCAACATTACTCGGGTTAAGCGCCCTGATGACAACCACAGTAAAATCTATGGAAGAAACCATTTCTTATGTCCGTGAAAACTGCCCCGAAGTCAAAATAATGGTAGGCGGTGCAGTGTTAAATAAACAGTACGCAGACAAAATTGGTGCCGACTACTACGCAAAAGACGCCAAAGCCGCCTCCGAAACTGCAAAAAATCATTTTAAGGAATAATGATATGGATAAAGAAATCATAAAAAAAGGACTGTGTTACAACGGCGAGGTGCTGGTGCTTGAAGAAACACCGTCAACAAACACATACTCCCTTGAAAACAAACTCAACCCGGGTGATATAGTTGTTGCAAAAAAGCAAACACAAGGCAAAGGCAGAACGGGCAAACAATGGATTTCAAACACCAATTCAATTGCTGTTACTATTTCTGTAAACCCCGATATTACACCGACACAACTGACAGCCATTCCGCTTATATTCGGCGTTGCCGTATGTAACACAATAAAAGAAGTTTCGGGGCTTGACGCAAAAATAAAATGGCCAAACGATATTGTATATAACAAAAAGAAACTATGCGGAATATTGTGCGAAGCAAAACAGAACTCGGTAGTATGCGGTGCAGGGATTAACGTAAATGACACAGACTTCCCAGAAGAAATAAAAAACATTGCTACGTCTTTAAAAGCCGAAACAAACACAACCTTTGACAGAAACGAAATAATATACAAGGTTGCAAACAAATTCAACGAACTGCTTACAAAAGGATATACAATCCCAAGTGAATTTTCCGCACTTTGTGTTAATATTGGCAGAGACGTTGTTGCAACAATCAACGGAAAAGAAATAAAAGGCATCTGCAAAGGAACAGACCAAAGCGGTGCATTGATTATAACAACAAAAACCGGAGATATAACAATAAATTCAGGAGAGGTTTCTGTAAGAGGTTTTTACGGATACTATTAATTGTTCCACGTGGAACAATGTCGAAATACAAAAAATAATGTTCCACGTGGAACATTATTTTTTTATTTGCATAAAACCTATTGAAATTCACGGATAATCGGTGTATAATATAATAAAGGCAGGTGAAATTATGAAAACTATTGCAATTGCAAACCAAAAAGGCGGTGTTGGCAAAACCACCACATCAGTAAACTTATCGGCTTGTCTTGCAGAAGCAGGCAAAAAAGTGCTTGTTATAGACAGTGACCCACAGGGCAACACAACAAGCGGACTCGGAGTTGACAAAAACGGAGTTGAAAACTCGGTATATGATGTACTGATTAACGATAAAAAGTTTGCCGATGTTATAGTTAAAACCAAATGGAAAAATCTTGACCTTTGTCCGTCAAACATAGATTTGTCGGGTGCAGAGGTTGAACTTGTTGATAAAGACAAGAGAGAATATATATTAAAGAAAGCAATCAAAGAACTCGGCGACGTGTACGACTTTATTTTAATCGACTGTCCTCCGTCACTTACATTGCTTACGGTAAATGCTTTTACTGCGGCAGACACAGTGCTGATTCCCATTCAATGCGAATACTACGCACTGGAAGGTCTTGCAGAACTTACGAAAACGATTAAATCTGTAAGAATGGGACTTAATCC
>JAFQVC010000010.1 GCA_017408205.1 Clostridia bacterium
ATGTAGTGTGCAAAATTCCCATTTCGTCTAATTTGTCAGTAACAGGTTTAGTATAGCCGTTGTTAAACAGGAAATTGTCTGTTACAATGAACACTCTCTTTTTGCCCATTACATTTTTAAGTTCTTCCAGTGCAACAGGCAGACAACCTTTTTTAATATATATCTTTTCAGGTGCTCTGAACCAAAGCATATTATCTCTCCTTTCAGCAACGATTTTAATATTTAACAGTTGCTTTACTCCCACGTTTTCGGATACCGAGTTGCCTCCCCATGAGCCGCAGCCAAGGGTAAGGGAGGGGGTGAGTTTGAAGTTATACAAATCGCCGATACCGCCGTGAGAAGAAGGGGTATTAACTAAAATTCTGCAGGTCTTCATTCTGTCTGCAAAGCGTGACAGTTTTTCCTGCTCTGTCATCTGGTTTATATATATTGAAGAAGTGTGACCGAAACCGCCGTCCTGCACCAATCTGTCTGCTTTGTCCAGGGCTTCTTCAAAGTTTTTTGCTTTATACATTGCAAGAACTGGTGAAAGTTTCTCGTGAGCAAATTCTTCGGAAATATCTACGCTTTCCACTTCACCAATAAGAATTTTTGTGGTTTCGGGCACGTCAACACCTGCAAGTTGCGCAATCTTATATGCGGGCTGACCAACTATTTTGGCATTTAAAGCACCGTTTATAATAATTACTTTTCTTAATTTGTCTGCTTCTTCTTTGGTTAAAATATATGCGCCTCTGTCTTTAAATTCTTTTTTTACTGCATTATATACCTTGTCAAGAACAATAACGGACTGTTCTGATGCACAAATCATTCCGTTGTCAAAGGTTTTAGAGTGGATAACTGAGTTTACTGCTAAAACTACATCGGCAGTATCGTCAATAATTGCAGGGGTGTTTCCCGCACCTACGCCTATTGCGGGCTTTCCTGATGAGTATGCCGCACGCACCATACCCGGACCCCCTGTTGCAAGGATAATGTCTGACTCTTTCATTACTGTATTTGTAAGTTCTAAAGAGGGCACGTCAATCCAGTTGATTATTCCCTTTGGTGCTCCTGCCTTAACCGCCGCTTCAAGCAACAGTTTTGCAGTTTCTATTGTGCTGTTTTTTGCACGGGGATGAGGGCTTATTATTATAGCATTTCTTGTTTTTAAAGCAAGGAGTATTTTAAATATTGTAGTAGATGTGGGGTTTGTTGTAGGTATAACCGCCGCAACAACACCTATCGGCTCTGCAATTTTTTTAATTCCGTAAGCGCTGTCTTCCTCGATAACTCCGCAGGTTTTTGTGTTTTTGTAAGCGTTGTAAATGTACTCTGCAGCATAGTGGTTTTTGATTACTTTGTCTTCAACTATGCCCATTCCGGTTTCTTCCACCGCCAGTTTAGCAAGAGGTATTCTTGCTTTGTCTGCCGCAGTTGCCGCTGCTAAAAATATTTTGTCAACCTGCTCCTGAGTGTAGTTGGCAAATATTTTCTGGGCATTCTGCAACTCTTTAATTGCAGTTTCCAGCGTTTCAACGCTGTCAATGATTTCGTATTTTTGCTTATTCATTGTGTACCTCCCTAATTGTCAATTCCTTTTAAATAAAGTTAATTTAACAAACATTGTTAATATTTTAACATTATTTATATGTTTTGTCAATACAAAAAAAGAATATTATATAAAATAATATTCTTATTTTTGGTTAAAAATAAAATTGTTATTCAGTAATTACTTTTTCTTCGGGCCGAGAATTTTTATATATTGAGATGGTGTGTGACCTGTAATTTTTTTAAATACTTTAGAAAAATAAAACTGGTCTGTGTATCCGCACTTGTCGGCAATTTCCGCAATATCCGTTTTGCCTTTGGAAATAAGTTCCGTTGCGTAACGTATGCGAAGATTGTTGATGTATTGGGAAAACTTAACCCCCGTGTTTTTAACAAAAAGCGCAGAAAGGTATTTCTCGTTATAGAAAAATATGTGTGCAACTTTTTTTATTGACATATCATTTGTGGCGTAATTGTATCCGATATATTCAATAATAGTATCAAACTTGCTTTTTGTCTGTTCGTGTTGTTCGTCCTCATAGTTTTCTATAAAAGAAAGAGTGTACATAAAGACGCTTTCCGTTATAAAATTTGAATTGTTGGGACGTACTCTTATAATGGAATCCATCCAGAATTTGCACAGGGATTCCTGATTTGGAAACAGAAAATTGTCGTCATTTATGTTAACACTTTTCATCAGTTCCGAAGCATTGTTTCCGTTAAAACTTATATAAAGGAATGTGAAATCGTCACTTCCCAGAATTGTGTAACACTGGTTCGGGAAAGTGAAAAACAAGTCGCCGCTTTTTATGTCAAATTCTTTGCCGTTAACTTTTAATACACCATCGCCTTTGAATACAAGATTCATATAATATTGGGCGTGACAAAAGGGCTGATGGTGTCTTTTTAAGTTTGTTTCATATACGAAATGAGTAAATTCCAGGTCATTTCTGATTTTCCTTGGCGGTACATAATTACATATATCGGGCATACGTTTCCCTCCCTTTGCCTACAGTATAACATCGTTTTTGTTTAATATCAAGAATATTAGGTATTTTTACATCGAAAAATGGTTTTTTTCCATTCATTTATTATGGGCGTATGCTATAATTTTAACAAAGAATAATTTGCTTGGGCTTTGCCCCGGAAAGGAAATTAGTTATGAAAGAATTGAAAATTGGTGTTGTAGGACTTGGTCACAGAGGAAGAGAACTTGGTAAAATTGTGGCGACGATTGACGGAGTTAAACTAGCGGCAGCTTGTGATATAAGACCGCACAACTGGTATCAGCAGCAGTGGCTTTCAAATGCATCTATGGCAGAAATGTTCCCTGATGCTGCATTTTATGAAGATTACGACAAAATGCTTGATGAGGCAGACATTGATGCAATTATTGTAGAAACAGGTGCAGACATTCACGCCGAATTCTGTATTAAAGCATTAAAGAAAAATGTGAATGTACTTACTGATATTCCCGTAGTTGCATCGCTTAAAGAAGCAGAAGACATCTGGAATGCAGCAAAAGAATCAAAAGCAATGATTTATGTTGGTTCAAACCCCAATTTTGGATTATTGGCTTATTTGATTAAAGATTTTTATGATAAAGGTCTTTTGGGTAAACCGTACTGTATGGAAGCGGAATACATTCACTGGAATTTGCCAGGTAATGAAGAAGATGTTCACATCAACGAAAACGGTGACTGGAGAAAACTTTTAGTGCCAATCAGATACTGCACTCATTCTTTAGGTCCGCTATTAACAATAGTAGATTCACCTTTAAGAAAAGTAAGTTGTTTCGGTACAGGTATGCACGCTGTAAACGCTGAGGAATACAAAGAAAGAAAAAAAGACGATATGATGTGTGCACAGTATCAGACAGAATCAGGTGCTGTTATCCGTATTATGAGAAACGGCAGATGCCGTGCTAAAATTGGTCACCACAACTACAGAATTTTCGGTACAGAAGGTTACTTTGAAAAAATTGAAAGATTTGGTAAATCTGTATTCAGATATAACTCAACTAAAGAAC
This sequence comes from Clostridia bacterium, assembly GCA_017408205.1. Taxonomy (GTDB): domain Bacteria; phylum Bacillota; class Clostridia; order Monoglobales; family Firm-18; genus RGIG1864. The sequence goes on from JAFQVC010000010.1 coordinate 3,560, forward strand.
TTGATATTGAACTTAAGGAAATGCCTGGTGGAGGTATGCACCCAAAATATGCAAACAATCCAAAAGCAGTAGGTCACGGTGGTGTTGACTATGCTATGCTTGACAACTTCTGTATGGCACTAAGAGGAGAGCCAAACGAGTCGATTTCTTTAAAAGACGGTCTCGCTCTTACAATTCCCGGAATTTATGCTGAAGAGTCAGCAAAAAGAGGCGGCGAGGTAATTACAATGCGTTATCCTTGGGAAGAGGAATGGACAACTGAAATAGAATAATAAAAAGGATGTAAAAAACAATGTTTTTTACATCCTTTTTTTATAGTTTTCTAAATTTTGCAGGAGATATCCCCTTGTACGCCTTAAAGGTTTTGATAAAGTAACTTAAATCATTAAAGCCGCAGGACAAAGCAACATCTGTTACGCTTAAATTAGTGTTCAACAGTTTTCTTGCGGCACATTCTATCCTGTATGAAATAAGGTACTGGAAAGGGGTTTTTCCCGTAATATTTTTAAAAAACACGCAGAAGTATTTAGGGGACATTTGTGCATTTTCAGAAATGTCTTCCAGCGACAGTTGTTTGTCAAAATTTTTTCTCATATAAGAAAGCACGTTTTTAAGTGTGCTTATATTACCACTGTGAACTATATCGGCTTTTGATATTGAAACGTACATATTCTGGTCAATTATAACTGCAAGTGTTTTATAAAGTTCAGATATTACAGAAAATTTATATCCCTTTGTATCTCCTTTTAAAGCGTCAAACAAAGCATTAACGGACTTCGCTGCTTCTGACGAGTCTTTTTCTATGTGTTCTTTTACAAGTATTTCCCTTGACTGTATGCTGTCAATAAAGAATCTGCATTTCGGCTCATTTACTGTCATAATATCCCATTTCATAACAATACACTGATAAATGCATCC